>JBIIIL010000049.1:0-13304 GCA_044234825.1 Phycisphaerales bacterium | reverse complement strand
AGCAGTTCGACATCGACGAGCTGCGCTGCATCTACTGCGGGATGTGCGAGGAGGCGTGCCCGGTGGACGCCATCGAGCTCACGCCGCACTACGAGGTGACCGGCCTCTCGCGCCAGGAGCTCATCTTCGACAAGGCGAAGCTGCTGCAGGTCTACGACGAGACTGTCGGCGAGAAGCCGATGTGATTCGCCGCGGCGCCCCGGCGTCGACCCAGCCCAGTCACTGCGACGGCTTCGGCTTCTTCCTGAACAGGTCGGCGATGCCCTTGACCGTGCCAATCACGTCCTTCACGGTGATGCGCTCGAGCGCCTGCTCGTCGACGCGCACGCTGTACTCCTCGGTCAGCTGCGCGGGCGTGCCATCGGGTCCTGCGAGCGGTCCCGAGTAGGAGAGGTCGACAAGCAGCAGCGTGCCGGGGTCGATGGGAAGGGCCTGCAGCGCCTTCGTGATCTGCTCGGCGAGCCCCGCAATCTGCTTGAATCCGGCCGCGGTGCGCGCGATCGACTGGAACGGGACCTCAAACGAGATCATGTTCACGTAGGGAGGCTTGCGCGTGAGGTCGATGTCGCCGGACATGTTCAGCTTGTTCTGCCAGTCGTTCGAGAATCGGCCAATGAACAGCCTGAAGTCGCGGTAGGTCAGCCTGCCTGCCGCGATGTCGACGCGCAGCGGCTCGATGAGCGCAGGCACCGACCCGTCAGTCGAGCCCTCGGCGATGATGAGGCTCCCCGCGAACTGGTTGCTGCGCTTGAGGCGCACCTCGCCGACCTCAACCTGCAGCGCGCCGCTGAGCCGGGCCATGTCGCCGTCGAGCGGGAACTGGATCGACGGGATGCGCCACTTCACGGGAGGCGCGGAGACGATGTCGGAGAACACGGGGTTGATCTGCTCGAGCACCCAGTCCTTCAGCGCTGGAGAGATCGTGACGCTGCCCTGCACGGGCTGCGACGGGCTGACGGCGAGCGTGCCGCCGGAAAGCACCGCGCGCGGAACCTGCATCTGCACCATCGACGAGCTCAGGTTCACCGTGATCTCCGTCACGCGCGCGGCGGCCGCACCTGCCGCGTCGCGCGGCGCCGCGGCGGCACTCGAGCGCGCATCAAGCTCCATCGTGACCGCGGGGCCGATCGCACCGACGAGATCGCCCTTCGCGCCCGCGAACGTGTCAGCGATGACTGTCGGGAACCCGTTGACGCGCACCGCACCGATGAGCTGCGCGCTCTCGGGCGTGAGCGAACCGTCCACGCCCACAAGGCCCACGGCGGCGAGCGACGCCTTCACCTCGCCTGTCGTGCGCAGCGCCGCGTCGGCGCCTGCATCGGCGATGGCCGCCGCGCCCGATGCCTCAATCGCGATCCGGTCGGCGAGCCTGGCGCTCTTGAGGCCGATGCGGACAGGTCCGACCGCCACCGCGGGCTTCCCCTTGGGCACGAGCCGGATGCGCTCGAGCTGCGCCGTCATGTCCACCGTCGAGTCGCCCAAGCGCTCGCGGGACGGGATCCGCGCCGAGGCGATCGCCACCGAGAGCGCGATGCGATCCGCGTCGGACACGGCGTCAGTGGCCACGCTGCTGCCGCGCCACCAGTCCGAAAGCGCGATCGCGAGCGTCCCCGGAAGCTCGAGCTTTGCGGTGCTCGCGGCGAGCGCAAGCGGCTGCGCAGGATCGAGCATGGCGCGCAGGTCTCCCGACAGGTCGGCGCCCACGGAGAACGGCGCGAGCGGCGCGCCGCCTATGCCTGCCCTGCCCTCCACCGACACCTTGGCTGCGTTCGCCAGCTTCGGGCTCGCGACGGAGACCTGCACCCCATCGATCGCAATCGGCGGTCGGCCCGGCGGCGCCAGCGTGCCGCCTCCAAGCGCTGCGGAGAGCACGACCGCGGCGTCCTCGGCCTTGCCGGTCCAGTGGATCGACTGCACCCGGATGTCCGTTCGGATGCGTGGCACGCGCGCATCCGCGAGCGTGGCCGCGAGATCGGGCGCCTCGCGCAGCCCAAGCGCGCTCTCGATGAGCGGCGTGGGGAGATCGACCGTCGCCGTGGAGGGCCGCACCACGAGCGAACCGGGGGCAATCGTCGCGTCAAGCTCCGCGGTGGCCCGAGGCAGCCTGACCTGCGCCTTCACGGTGTCCGTCCCGTCGGATCGCTCGAGCATTCCGCGCAGCGTGCCAGGACCCTCAAGCAGCGCGCCAGCCACTCCCGCATCGATGCACGATGCGAGTGCGGAGCCTTGCGCGAGCGCGAGGTCAAGCCCTGCACGGAACCGCGACGCGTCGAGCGGACCCGCGTAGCTCGCCTTCACCGTGGCCGCCTCCGCCCCACCCTGCGCCAGCGACGGGATCACCGCCGTGTCGATGTTCGCGTCGAGGTTCGTGAGGCCTCCGGTGGCGGGATCGATGCCGACTGAAGCCTGCACGGCCACATCGCGCAGCGCGACCGGCCTCACGAGGCTCGGCGCGCGCTGGACGGCCAGCCGAGGGATTCGTGCACTGACGCGAAGGCTCGAGGGCCACTGGACGCCGGCAGCCGCATCCTTCGTCGCCGCGCGGCGAGTCAGCGAAAGAGGATCGACCGAGGCGGACAGCGACACGTCTTCCGCGAGCGCCATGCCCTCGCCGAGCCACGGCGCAAGCGTGGCACGCGCCAGCGCGGCCTCGATGCTCGTGTCCTTCGCCGTGAACGCGCTGGGGCTCCATCCGACCGTCGACTGCGCCTTGGCGATACGCGCTCCGCCCTGCGGCGGGAGCGCATCCAACGTGACGGTGGCGGTCCCGGCATCTGCAGACGCGTCGAACCGCGCGGACACCTGCGCAGTCCCGATGCCTGCCTGCACGATCCTCGTGCGCGTCGCATCGTCGATCCACGGAATCGATGCAGGATCGATCGGACCAGCCGCGAGCGTGCCCTTGGCCGATGCAGTCCCCGCGGTGATGGAGCCGCTTGCGTCGGTGAGCGAAGACAGTGCGGCCCGCAGCCGCACGGTCGCGCCAAAGGCCACGGAGTCGACATCGACCTGCGCGCCCTGGCCCAGGTCCTTCACGGATGCGGCGAGCGACGTTGCGCCAAGCGGGATCCACGGCGCATCAGGCCCGGAGCCGGCGCGCACGCGCACGGGCGCCAGCGACGCGCCCACGTCGCAGGCGATGCCGCGCATGTCGCCGGAGGCAAGCTTCGGCATGTCAAGCTGCGCGGAGCGCACCAGCACCTGCACGGCGACAGGCTGGTCGATCTCCACGCCGAGCGCCTCGGCGAGGGCCGGATCGATCGTCGTCGCGAGTGTCGCGCCCATGGCGGACACCCTCTCCATCCTGTCGTCAGCCGCGAGCGTCGCCGTCGCCTCGATGCGCTGCGTACGCAGCTCGACCTGGCCGCTGCGGTCGGCGAACGAGATCGTGGCATCGCACGTCGTGCCCAGGTCGCGCGCCACCTGCAGGGGCGTGCCCGCGAGGTATGGCGCCGCAAGCGACATCGGCACATCGCTGAGGCGCACCGTGCCTGATGCAGACGCCTCGGACTTCGCGTCATCTCGTGCCGGGAAGAACTTGAGGTCCGCCGACGCGCTCCCGATCTCGCCACCTGGCAGCACGAGCTGGGTCGAGCCCCTGATCGAGATCTCCCTCCCGACCTCCGCCGCATGGATGTCGAGGTCGAGCGTCCGCGCTTCGATCGGCATCCCGGCCGCAGGAACGGGAAGCGCCTCCCCGCGCACCGTCAGGTCCACCGATGCGTGCCACGGGTCGATGCCCCCTGTCACCCTGTTCCACAGCTGCCCTGATGATGCCTTGACGCTCAGCCGTCCCTTCGTGTCGCCGAGCATCGTGGCCGCATCGAGGCTGCATGTCGCCCCACCGTCCGCGACCGCGAGTTCGCCCGTGAGCCCGTCGATGGACACCCGCGGGCCTGTGCCCGTCGGCCTCGCTTCGATGTCAAAGGACTCGACCTTGAGGCTCGCGCCGCGCAGCGCATCCGGCAGCGTGAGCGGCTCGGCGCTCGCGGAGGCCTTCCGCGTCGTGCCGGCCGGCGCACCCGCAGCAGTCGGGGCAGCTGGCGCGGACAGCGCGTCCAGGATCGAGAGCGCACCGTCATCGGAGTAGCGGGTCACGATGCCGCCGCGTGCCATGACGCGAAGCGGTGCGGTGCCGCGCACAAGCCCCCACAGCCCCGCATCCACGTCAAGGTCGATGTCCAGGCGATCGCCGGTGTCCCCCGCGATCGTCAGCCCCTTGATCCGCTGCGGCCCCGGCCACGAGAGCTGCACGTCGGCCACGCTCACCGTGCCGCGCACCGACTCCGAGATCTTCGACGAGAGCACGCTCCGGGCGATCGGGCCGCTGAGCCACGCGGGCGCCGTGATCACCGCGAGCGCCAGCAGCGCCACCGCGATCGACACGGCGATGATCGCGCGCCGCATGCGGCGCGGCGCCCTCGGGGGATCCTTCGCGGTCGGTGTCGTGCTCACTCGGGCGGTCAGTCTACGAGGCTCATCGCACGCGCCGGCGCGAGCGCGAGCATGCGGTCAAGCGCCTTCCGCGCGAGCGCCTTCGCCTCCGGATGCACGCTGATGCGGTTTGGAACGCGCCCCTGCGCGATCCCGTCGAGCGACCACGCGAGGTGAGCCTGGTCGATGCGGTACATCGTCGTGCACAGGCACTGGCACTCCGACAGGATGCGCGCATGCACGCCGCGCAGCTGGGCCTCGCGGCACAGCCGGTTGACGAGATGCCATTCGGTGCCGATCGCCCACCGCGTGCCCGGCTCCGCGCCCCTGATGGTGTCGATGATGAACTCCGTCGATCCGGAGAGGTCCGCGAGCTCCACGACCTCCTGCGCGCACTCGGGGTGCACGATGACCTGCGTGCCGTCGCCGGCAGCACGAAGCGACTCCACGTGCTCGGGCCGGAAGAGCTTGTGCACCGAGCAGTGCCCAGCCCACAGGTACACGCGTGCGCGCCGGATCTGCTGCGGCGACAGTCCGCCCGATGCCTTGCGCGGATCCCACAGCGCCGTGTCGGCGTCGCCGCCGCCGCGCTTGGCGTCGACTTCCGTCGTGAATCCCCGGCTTCGCGCGGTGTTCCGCCCCAGATGCTGGTCGGGCAGGAAGAGGATGCGCACGCGCTCGCCGTCGCGCAGCGGCTCGGTGCCGCCGGCAAGCGCCCAGTCGAACACCGCGCCTGCATTCGAGCTGGTGCAGCACGCGCCGCCGTGCTGGCCCACGAATGCCTTGATCGCCGCAGTCGAGTTGACGTAGGTGATCGGGATCACCCGCTCGCCGCGGGTCAGCGGGTCCGCATCGAGCGCGCTCCGGATGGCATTCCAGGCATCCACGGTGTCCTCGTAGCCCGCCATGTCGGCCATCGAGCAGCCTGCGGAGAGGTCCGGAAGCACGACCGCCACATCGTCGCCCGTCAGGATGTCGGCGGTCTCCGCCATGAAGTGCACCCCGCAGAAGACCACGGTGCGCGCACCCCTTCGGGGCGCCTCTGACGCGGCCATCTGCGAGAGCTTCAGGCTGTCGCCAATGAGGTCGGCGTGCCGGATCACGTCATCCTGCTGGTAGTGGTGACCCAGGATCAGCAGCGAGGTGCCCAGCTCTCGGCGACGCGCGGCGATCCGTTCGCCGAGCTCCGCCTCGGACGCAAGCCGGTACGACTCGGGAAGTGGCGGCTGCCAGAGCATGGGGTCGGAAGTCTAGGTCGGCCGGAGGCGTAGTCTTGGGTCATGCAGCGCACCGTGACTGTCCTCGCGCCGAGCAAGCTGAACCTCGCGCTGAGCGTCGGGGGTCCCGGCCCTGACCGCATGCACCCGATCTCGAGCTGGATGGTCACGCTCGACTTTGGCGACGAGCTGCGCCTGACGCGCCTGCCAGCGGGCAGCATGTCCATGTTCGCGACGGTGTGGCACCGCGAGGCGCGGCGCCCGAGCGACATCGACTGGTCGATCACCAAGGACCTGGCGTACAGGGCGCACCAGGCGCTCGAGCGCGAGCTCGAGGAGAGCCTGCCGGTCAAGAGCCTCGTCACCAAGCGGATCCCGGTGGGCGGAGGGCTCGGCGGCGGGTCAAGCAACGCGGCAGCGATGCTGCGCGCGCTCGATGCGCTCTTCGAGCTTGGCCTCTCGACCGACAGGCTCGCGTCGATCGCCGCCGGGCTCGGCTCCGACGTGCCGTTCCTTGTGCATGGGGGCAGCGCGCTGGTGGGCGGCCTCGGAGATCGCATCGACCCGCTTGCAGACATGCCGATGGCGCACGTCGTGCTCGTCTTCCCGGAGGTGCCCTGCCCTACCCCTGCCGTGTACCGGCGCTTCGACGAGCGTGGCGGCCTCTCATCGAAGGTCGACGACGCGCGCGTGCGTGCGCTTGCGGCCTCCGTGGGCGCTTCGCGCATCCCCCATGACGCGCCGTTCAACGACCTCGCGGCGCCTGCGCTTGACGTCGCGCCATCGCTTGCAGGGCATGTGCGCTCCATCGCAGCCATCGCGGAGCGCGAGGTGCACGTGTCGGGCAGCGGATCCACGCTCTTCACGATCTGCGACGATCCGCTCCATGCGCAGGCGCTTGCGGATGCGGTCGAGCGGCGCACAGGCCTGCCCGCGGTTCCGGCCCGGGCCTCGATGCCTGCGCCGCCTATGCTTGCCGCCTCATGATCGCCACACCTGACACCGCACGTGGGCCGGCAGGACGCGCAGGCCGAACGGACTCGCTTCCTGAAGGTCTCGATGCATCGCAGTGGCCGCAGCTCGAGCCGCTCTACCGGGAGCTGCTGCAGCGGTCCATCGGTTCGCCCGCTGACCTCGAGCGGCTGATCCTCGACCGAAGCGACCTCGACGCTGCGGCAAGCGAGGCCGAGGCGAACCTGTACATCGCGATGACCTGCCGCACCGACGACGAGAGTGCGCGCAAGGCGTTCCTGGCGTTCGTCGAGAACGTCGAGCCGAAGCTGCGCACGATCGGCTTCGAGCTTGACACGCGCATCAGCGGGTCGACGCATGCGGGAGCGCTCGACCAGGGCCGGTACGGCGTCTACCTGCGCGCGATGCGCCAGGAAGTCCGGCTCTTCCGCGCCGAGAACGTGCCCCTGCAGACCGAGGCCACGAAGACCGACCAGGAGTACAGCCAGGTCGCGGGCGCCATGACCGTGGAGTTCGACGGGCGCACACAGACGCTGCCGCAGATGGCGCGCTACCTCGAGAGCACCGACCGCACCGTGCGCAAGTCGGCATGGGAGGCGATCGCCGCGCGCCGGCTGCAGGACCGCGCGCGCATCGACGGCATCTACGACACGCTCGTGAAGCTGCGCGACCAGATGGGACGCAACGCCGGCTTCGCCAACTTCCGCGACTTCCAGCACGAGCGCCTGCAGCGCTTCGACTACACGGTCGCGGACTGCCGCCAGTTCCACGCCTCCATCGAGGAGGTCTGCGTCCCGCTGATGAAGGAGCTGCAGGCCGAGCGCGCCAAGGCGCTCGGCATCGCCATGTGCAGCCCATGGGACCTCAAGGTCGACCTGCACGGGCGACCGCCCCTGCGGCCGTTCGAGGGCGCCGACCAGCTGGTGCACCGCACCTCGAAGGCCTTCCACAGGCTCGATGGCCAGCTCGGGCAGATGTTCGACTCGATGCGCGGAGGCGGATGCCTCGACCTCGAGAGCCGCGCGGGCAAGGCGCCGGGCGGCTACCAGTACCAGCGCCAGCGCTCGCGCACGCCCTTCATCTTCATGAATGCGGCGGGCCTGCACCGCGACCTCATCACCATGGTCCACGAGGCGGGCCACGCCTTCCACTCGCTGCTCTCCGCGGACGACCCGCTCGTCGCGTACCGCGGAAGCCCGATCGAGTTCGCGGAGGTCGCGTCCATGAGCATGGAGCTGCTCACCTTCCCGCAACTTGACGAGTTCTACGCGCCGCAGGACTCGGCGCGCGCCAAGCGCGACAAGCTCGAGGACATCGTCAGCATCCTGCCGTGGGTGGCCACGATCGATGCGTTCCAGCACTGGGTGTACGAGCATCCGGCGCACACGCACGAACAGCGCACCTCCGCGTGGATTGCGATCCACAAGCGCTTCGGCGGGGATGTCGACTACTCCGGCCACCACGATGCGCTCGAGTCCGCATGGCAGCGCCAGCTCCACCTCTTCGGCAGCCCCTTCTACTACATCGAGTACGGCATCGCGCAGCTTGGCGCGCTTCAGCTCTGGCTTGTGTCGCGCCGTGACCCGGCCGCGGCGCTCGCGGGCTACAAGCGGGCGCTCGCGCTCGGCGGCTCGCGTCCCCTGCCGGAGCTCTTCAAGGCGGCTGGCCTGTCCTTCGACTTCGGGCCCGCGATGATGCGGAAGCTGGTCACCGAGGTCCAGGACGAGCTCTCGCGCCTGCCTGCGTGACGCGCATCGGCGTACCCTTGCCCTTCCAATTTTCGCGTCTCGCATTCCCATGAGGAGCCCAGTCCCGTGAAGACTCCCGTCGTCGTCTTTGGTGCCGGCAAGATCGGCCGGATGGTCGCCTACCTGCTGCAGAGCTGCGGCGACTTCGACGTGCTGTCGGTCGACTCGAGCGCCCGTCATGTCGCCGAGGTCGAGGCGCTGGCGCCAGGCGTCAAGGGCATGGTGGCCAAGTTCGACGACGGCGCGGCGCTCGACAAGGCGCTCTCGGGCCGCTTTGCCGCGCTGTCCTGCGCCCCCTTCTTCTGCAACGAGCTCATCGCCACGCGTGCGAAGCACGCGGGCGCGCACTACCTCGACCTCACCGAGGATGTCGCCGTCACCAAGAAGGTGAACCAGCTCGCCAAGGACTCGAAGACCGCCTTCGTGCCCCAGTGCGGCCTCGCGCCCGGCTTCATCACGATCGCCGCATGCCATGTCATGCAGGGCATGCAGGACATCCACGAGGTGAAGCTGCGCGTGGGCGCGCTGCCCGAGCATCCCTCCAACGCCATGAAGTACAACCTGACGTGGTCGACCAACGGCCTCATCAACGAGTACTGCCAGCCCTGCGAGGCCGTGGTGGACGGGAAGTTCACGACCGTGCCGCCGCTCGAGCAGCTCGAGCGGATCACGATCAATGGCGTCGAGTTCGAGGCGTTCAACACCTCAGGCGGCCTAGGCACCCTCGCCGAGACCATGCACGGCAAGGTGCGCCACATGAACTACAAGACGATGCGCTACCCCGGGCACCAGTCGATCCTGAAGCTGCTGCTGCAGGACCTGCGCTTCATCGACGACCGCGAGGGCCTCGCGAAGGTGTTCGAGCGCGCGATCCCCACGACGCAGCAGGACATCGTCGCGATCTACACCTCAGCCACCGGCATGATCGACGGCCACCTCACCGAGCGCGCCTTCGCGAGCATCGTGCGCCACCGCGAGATGGGCGGCCATCACTGGACCGCAATCCAGATCACGACGGCGGCCGGCATCTGCGCCGTGGCGGACATGCTGCGCCAGGAGCGGCTGCCCACCCATGGGTTCGTGCGCAACGAGCAGATCTCGTTCGCCGACTTCATGGCCAACCGCTTCGGCGCGCTCTACGCGTAGCTCAGTCGTCGCGGTCGCCGCCGCGCCCGCGACCGCGCGGCCCGGGACCTGGTCCGCCCTGCATCGCTGGCGGCGGTCCCTGCATGCCGGGCGGAAGCGGCGCCGCCGCGCGCGGGCCGTCCTGCCGTCCCCGCATGCGCTCCTGCATCTCCTTCATGGCGCCGCCACGGCCAAGCCCAATCCCGATCAGCAGAATCAGCACGCCAAGCGCCACGAAGAGCCAGAGCCGGATTCGGCACACGGTGCGCTCGACCTTCGCGAGCCGGGCCGCGCACGGGCAGTTGCACGAGTTTGCGGTGCAGCACGCCGTCGCACCGGGGCAGCATGTGCCTCCGCTCCCCTTGCAGCATGATGCGGACGCGGATGACGTGGTTGGGGCGGTATCGCTCATCGTGATTGCTCCTTCGGCCGTAGCCTTGCACCATTGATCGGCTGCGGCATGCGCGGGACCCGCAAACCTGCCGCATTTGGGCCAAAGTAGCGCCGAGAACCAGCGAATCGAGCCATTTCGTGCAGTCCGATACTCCCCTGCCCCCATTCGACTTCCGCCGACACGGCCACGCCATGGTGGACTGGATCGCCGACTACCTCGAGCGCGTCGAGCGGTTGCCGGTCCAGTCCCAGGTCGAGCCCGGATGGGTGCGCTCGCAGCTGCCGCCGTCGCCGCCGACCCGCGGCGAGCCGTGGGACGCGGTCGCGCAGGACATCGACCGCGTGATCGTGCCGGGGCTCACGCACTGGCAGAGCCCGAACTTCTTCGCGTACTTCCCCGCGAACACCTGCGGACCGAGCGTCCTCGGCGAGCTGCTGAGCGCTGGCCTGGGCGTGCAGGGCATGCTGTGGAGCACGTCGCCCGCATGCACCGAGCTCGAGACGCTGATGATGGACTGGCTCGCGGAGATGCTGGGCCTGCCCGCGCGATTCCGCTCGCCCGAGGGCGGAGGCTCGCAGGGCGGCGGCGTGATCCAGGACACCGCAAGCAGCGCGATGCTGTGTGCGGCAGTTGCCGCGCGCGAACGCATGCTCGCGCGAGATCCGCGCGCCGGGCTCCTGGTCGCGTACGCGAGCTCGCAGGCGCACTCCTCGATCGAGAAGTCGCTGCGCATCGCGGGAGTTCCCGCATCTCGGCTGCGCCTCGTGCCCGTGGACGAGCACCTGGCGATGCGCGCAGATGAGCTCCGCGCCATGGTCGAGCGCGATCGCAAGGCCGGACTTGTGCCGTTCCTGTGCGTCGCGGCCGTCGGTTCCACCAGCACGATGGCCATCGACCCGGTCGCTCGCATCGCCCCGATCTGCCGCGACCATGCGATGTGGCTTCATGTCGATGCGGCCATGGCAGGCGTAGCCGCGATCTGCCCCGAGCACCGCTGGGTCACCGAGGGCGCCGAGCTCGCCGACAGCTGGTGCACCAATCCGCACAAGTGGCTCGCCGTGAACTTTGACTGCGACGCCTTCTGGGTCGCTGACCGCGCCGCGCTGGTCCGCGCGCTGAGCGTGCTGCCCGAGTACCTGCGCAACTCCGCCACCGAAAGCGGCAAGGTCATCGACTACCGCGACTGGCAGGTGCCGCTGGGGCGGCGCTTCCGCGCGCTGAAGCTGTGGTTCACGATTCGGCATGCAGGCATCGAGGGCCTCCAGCGCCTCGTGCGCACGCATGTCGCATTCGCGCAGTCGCTCGCCGACCGGATGAGGCGGGACCCGAGATTCATGGTCATCGAGCCGCAGCGGCTGGGCCTCGTGTGCTTCAGGCTCGCTGCGGGATGCGATGCCACTTCTGCGCTTGTGCATGCCGTCAACCGGTCGGGCCGCGCCATGATCTCCTCGACGCGCGTGCCCACCGCGCCCGACGGCAAGGAGCGCCAGGTCGCGCGCATCTCGATCGGCCAGACGCGCTGCACAGCGGCGCATATCGATGCGCTGTGGAGCATGCTCAGGGATACGCTGCCCCGATGATGCGCACCGCCGTGACCGCTGCCCTCGCCTCGCTCGCCATCGCGGGTGCGTGCCTCGCGCAGGGTGACGGCGAGGCCGTGCGGCCGAACCGCTCGCACAGCCAGTACTTCGAGCCGCTCCTCTCGCAGGACACGCTGATCTCCATGGCGAGAATTGGCGTGGCTGCGTTCCTCGGATGGCTGGTCGGCCTCGAGCGCCAGCGCAGCACGGGATACACGGGAGCGCGCGTCTTCGTCATCTTCACGGCAGCGGCATGCGCGTACTGCCTCGTCGCCGAGGCGGCCGTGCGCCAGGCCGGCTCCGGCGACGTGACGCGCGTCGCGGGCCAGGTGGTCACCGGCATCGGCTTCGTCTGCGCCGCGTTCATCTTCCGGGAGCACAACGCGCTGCGCGGCATCACGACGTCGGTCAGCCTGTTCATGTGCGGGGCGATCGGCGTGGCGCTCGGCTACGGCCTCCTCACGGAGGCGCTGGCCGCCTGCATCATCACGGTGGGCACGCTGCTTCTGACCCGCGGGCACGAGGGCTCTCACCACGACGACCGCGGTCAGGGCAACGGATCCGCCGCCGCCAACGGGTCCGGCTCGCCCCAGTCCGACGATGGCGGCGCGGCGATGCGCGCGCGGCCGTAGACGCGATGCGCCGCGCTACGGCGCTCGCTTCACGGTGATCAGCGCGACTTCCGCCGGGCAGTTGACCCGAAGCGGGAACCACGAGCCCGCGCCCGTCGTCACGAAGAGATGCGATCCCTCGTGGTGGTAGAGCCCGGCGCGCAGCGCGCCGCGCCCGGCGGCGCGTGCGCCCTCGGGATGCCGGCCGTTGCGCATCGAGATCTGCCCGCCATGCGTGTGGCCCGCGAGCGTCAGCGCGACGCCAAGCCGCGCCGCCTCGCGGAACGCCTTGGGGTTGTGCGCCAGCAGCAGGTGCGGCGCGCCGACCTCGCGCACCAGGCCGCGCACGCGCTGCGCGTTGTCGCGGATCGTCGAGGACCAGTCGATCCCGCCTACCACGAGGCTGTCGCCCTGGGCGCGCAGGGGCGCGCACTCGTCGACGAGCGCCTGGATGCCTGCGCCACGCGCGAGCCGAACGATCTTGCGCGCATCGTCGAGGTGGTCGTGGTTGCCGAGCACGAGGAAGCGCCCGAGCTGCGCGCGCACGTCGCCGATCGCCTCGAACACCGGCTCCGAGCCCTCGACATGCAGGTCAATGACGTCGCCTGTGCATGCAAGCAGGTCAGGCTTGGCCTTGCCGAGCGCCTCGATGACATCGATGGCGCGCGACACCGGCATGAGGTCGCCGACATGAAGGTCGCTGACGTGCCCGATCCGGATGCCCTCGAACGCGGCAGGCCAGCTGGGCACCTTGAGCTCGATCTCGCGCATCGCGATCGGCGCCATCAGGTGCCGGCGCCGCAGCGTGCCGCCGGTGACCCGGTCGGGCATCAGCGTCAGGAGCGTGTGGCGCAGCTTGGCGCGTGACAGTCGCCCCTCGCGGCCCTTGCGGATCGCGTTCTTGCCCGCCGCGATGAGCTCATGCAGCCGGATCGCAGGAGTGTCGGGCCGCGGGTGCGCACCCGGCGTCTGGCGCGGAGGTCTTCGGTGTGCCATGCGCGAACGCCTAGAACCTTGCCGATAGGCCGCCGTAGAGGCCTTGGATGCTGCCGTCCCAGTTGCTGTCGGAGCCCGGCGACACCTTGAAGTTCAGCAGTCGGTACCCGAACTCGATGCCGATGTTCGGCGTCACGTACCCCGTGATGCCCGCTCGCACGAATGCGATGTACTCGTCGCGCGTGAAGCTGGTGCCCACGCCGCCGGCCACGCCCACGTCAATGCAC
>JBIIIL010000048.1:0-13329 GCA_044234825.1 Phycisphaerales bacterium | reverse complement strand
GCCCTCCACGATCTCGTCGATCCACCACTGGCCATGCTCGTCGAGCTTGACGTGCGCGACGTGCGTGTCGCCGAAGAGGTTGTGCAGGTCGCCGAGCGTCTCCTGGTACGCGCCCACGAGGAAGGCACCGATGAAGTAGGGCTCGCCCTCATGGGTGTCGTGCAGCTCGACAAAGCGCTTGATGTCATGGTCGTCCACGAAGCGGTCGATCTTGCCGTCGCTGTCGCAGGTGATGTCCGCGAGCGTCGCCTTGCGCGTGGGGCGCTCGTCAAGCCGGTGGATCGGCATGATCGGGAAGAGCTGGTGGATCGCCCAGATGTCGGGGAGGCTCTGGAAGATGCTGAGGTTGCAGAAGTAGGTGTCCGACAGCGCCGACTCGAGGTCGCCGAGCTCCTCGGGCGCCTCGTCGCCGAGCTCGCGCGCGCGGTCGCGGATCTTCGCGCACGTGGCCCAGAAGAGCTGCTCCACGAGGGCGCGGTGCGCGAGCGTCATGTAGCCGACGGAGAAGAGGCGAAGCGCCTCGTCACGCGCCTCAAGCGCGTCGTGGTACTGCTCGACGAGGCGGCGGTCGCTGATGCCGCGCCACGTGTCCCACAGGTCGACGAGCGGGCGGGGCAGCGGCTCCGTCCCCTCCGGCACGGCCGGCAGCGACGCCGGAGGCTGGTGGCGGTCCGGGCGATTCGCGCCAAGCGTGTCGAAGACAAGCACCGACTGCTGCGCCACCATCGCGCGGCCTGACTCGGTGACGATGGTCGGGTGAGGCACGCCCTCCTCGTCGCACACCGACATGATCTTGTAGACCACGCTGCTGGCGTACTCGGGAAGCGTGTAGTTGGTGCTGAACTCGAAGCTCGTCTGGCTGCCGTCGTAGTCGATGCCAAGCCCGCCGCCCACATCGAGGTACTTCATGCCCGCGCCCATGAGCGCCAGCTCCGTGTAGATGCGCGCAAGCTCGTTCACGCCCGCATTGACCTGGCGGATGTCGTGGATCTGGCTCCCCATGTGGCAGTGCAGCAGCTGCAGGCAGTCCTGCATGCCGCGCTCCTTGAGGATGCCGAACACCTCGAGCACCTCGGTCAGCGACAGGCCGAACTTGGCCTTGGCGCCCGACGAGTGGCGCCAGCGGCCCGCGCCCGGCGTGGAGAGGTTGACGCGCACGCCGATCTTCGGGCGCACGCCGTACTGCTCCGACGACTCGAGGATCAGCCGCAGTTCCGTGATGTTCTCGATCACCGGGATGATGTTGCGGCCGAGCTTCGCGGCGAGCGTCACGAAGGCGATGTACTTCTCCTCCTTGAAGCCGTTGCAGATGATGAGCCGGTCCGGCGTGTCGCAGGTCATCCCCATCACCGCGAGGAGCTCCGGCTTCGAGCCGACCTCGAGGCCGAAGCCCAGGGGCCCGCCGTACCGGCGCACTTCCTCGACGACCCGGCGCTGCTGGTTCACCTTGATCGGGTAGACGCCGCAGTAGGTGCCCTTGTAGCCATTCTCGCGGATGGCGGCGCCGAAGGCCTCGTGCATGTCCTGGAGTCGGCGCTCGAGCAGGTCGCTGAAGTGGATGAGCACCGGCGTGCGCAGCCCTCGCTCACGCATGCCCATGACGACCTCATGAAGGTCCACCTCGCGCCCCGGCGTGCGCGTCGGGCGCACCACGACGTGGCCCTTGGCATTGATGTCGAAGAATCCCTTGCCCCACAGGCGGGTCTGGTAGACGTCCGCGGAGTCGTCGATCGTCCACGCGGAATCAAGCGTCGACCGCGATGCGCGCGCCCGTGCTGCGGCGTCTCCAGGCGGACTGCCCGCTGTGGCCGCGGCGGCGGTCGGTGCGAGTCGTTGCGTGGAGGCGGCCTGCGATGCCGAAGACTGGGTTGTGCTCATCGTGGTGTCGGAGAGTCTCGCGGCTGGCGTTCCCACCGAAGGTCCCTCGCCGCGAGCGAAGTCTCACAGTGTACTCCGCACACGCGCCAAGTGAAGGGATTGACGCCAAGATCGCGGTCAGCGCCACGGCGGTGCGCGCATGCTCGGCATGCGGCACGGGCGCGCCGCGCCAGCGAGCGGCATGCGGCGGCGGCTACCGCGTGTACTGGCCTGCGTTGACGCCGGTCCAGCGCGCGGGCGCAGGCAGGTTGGGTGCCTCGAGCGCAAGCATGGCGGTGGCCGTGCCAAACGCGGCGGAGCGAGGGAACACCCGGTCGTTCCAGGAGCCTCCGCCGAGCCGGGTTGCCCACATCAGCGCGGCTACCTTCCGCCTGCACTCCTCCCGCCGGGGTCCATCGAGCAGCTCCGCGGCCTGCGCGGCGTTCCAGTGCGCAAACTGGAAGTAGTACGGGGCCACACCGAAGGGCGGCACATGCGTTCCCGTCTTGGCCCTGCGGCGCTCCAGTTCCTGCCAGTGGGCGACAAATGCGTCGATGGCATCCGCGACGCGCTCCTGGCTCCCCCGACCGGCCAGCAGCAGCACCATCTCGCCGCTGACCATCCGCCCCGTTGCACCGGGCATCGAGCGCTCGGGCTCGCGGGTCTGGCTCGACGCCGAGTACGCGAAGTTGCCTTCCGGGGTGCGGCAGCGCTCGAGGGCATCGAGGCCGCGCGTCACGACCCCCTCATCCACGGGCATGCCCTGCGCCCTCGCCTCGAACAGCACCTGAAGGCACGGTGCGGTCATGAACGGGCTTGCGCGCGAGGGAGTCTCCGCACCGGGCTCGCGCGCGTAGTTCCATCCCCCCGTGCCGGGAATCTCCAGTCGCTGCAGCGTGTCGAGGTACCAGCGCAAGGCGCCATCGACCTTCGCCTGCATGCCCTCCGGCACCGCGCCAGCCGATCGCGCAGCCAGCAGCGCGCGTGCCGCGTAGCACGCGCCCCAGCCCCGCACGTCGTAGCCACCCGCATACGTGTCGACCGACAGGCTCGGCTCCGAGGTCTTGGCGCAGATGAACTCGAGGGCGCGCGCCACGGCCGCCTGGCGGGCCTGGTCGCTCGAGTATCCGGGCATGCGCACGAGCGCCTCCGCGACAATCGCCGTGCCGCCCACCCGGTATCCCTCCGGGATCCGGCCGCGCACCCGGTACACGCCCTCGTAGGGCCACTCGCACTGCCCATCCCCCTCCTGCATCTTGAGGACGACGTCGATCCCCTCCGCAATGGCCGCCGCGCGCACGGCCTCGGCGGGCGCAGAGAACCTTGCGGCAACCACCATGGCGCACAGCAGGTCGAGCAGCATGCGATCACGGTATCGCACGCGCGGGCGCGCCGGCAACGAGACCGCCCGCCAGTCGCGGTCGCCGCCACGGTGACCGCGACCGCTCCGCGGTCGGTGTGCGAGTTGCCTACGATCGGCGCCGATGCTCAAGATCCTTGGAGGTTCGCTGAGGTCGCGGATGCTGCAGGCGCCCGTTGGCCACGTGACGCGCCCAATGGGCGCCCGCACCAAGGAGGCGGTCTTCAACGTGCTCCGCGGCTGGTTTGAAGGGGCGCGGGTGCTCGACCTGTTCTCCGGCGCAGGCACCATGGGCATCGAGGCCGCGAGCCGCGGCGCTGCACGCGTGGTGTGCGTGGAGCAGGACCGCCAGGTGTTCGACTTCCTCAGGGCCAATGTCGCCATCCTCGGTGTGGGCGACCGCGTGGATGCGGTGCAGGCCGATGCGCTCGGCCCCGGAGTCATCGGACTCGCGCCCGCGCCGGTGGACGTGGTGTTCATGGACCCGCCCTTTCAGCTCGCGCGCACGCCGGAGGGAATGTCACGCATCGTCGAGCAGTGCGCGCGGCTTCGGGCGGTGATGGCCCCCAAGTCGTTCCTGGTGCTGCGGCTGCCTGACCTGCCTGGCGATGAGGGGCTGCCCATCGCGGGATTCTCCGGGCCCGAGGTCCGCTCCTACGGACGCGAGCAGCACGTCCTGCTGTACATGCCCGCGGCAGGATGATCCGGTGGTGTCGATGCCTGGGCAGTTCCCGCGCAGCCTGCTGCGCATGAGCCGGTGGACGACGCTCGGCGGTGTGCCCGCTGTCATCGTGCATCCTGCCCGCGATGCGGATCCCGCGGACCCGCCATCGCCGGACCAGCCGCCGGTACCGGCGCTCGTCTGGATGCATGGACGCACCGCCAGCAAGGAGCTCGACCCTGGGCGCTACCTGAGGCTCGCGCGTGAGGGCATCGCAAGCATCGCGCTCGACCTGCCTGGCCACGGGGGCCGGGAGGACCTTGCGCTTCAGGCGCCGGATCGCGCGATGGAGGTCATCGAGCGGATGTCGCAGGAGATCGACGCGGTGGTCGCCGACGCGTGCGCGCAAGGACTGGCCGACGCCGCCCGGTTGGCCATCGGCGGCATGTCGGCGGGCGGCATGGCCGCATGCGTGCGCCTCTGCTCGCCTCACCCCTTCCGATGCGCGCTCGTCGAGTGCTCCACGGGCGACTTCGCGTCGCTTGAGGGCATGCCGATCCACAATGCCCAAATCGCCCGTCGGATCGATCCGATGACTCGCCTTGCGGGCTGGCGCGACATCCCGTTCCTGGCGCTGCATGCCCGGCACGACGAGTGGATGCCGCACGCTGGCACCGAGCGGTTCGTATCCGCGCTGCGCGCGCGGAGTGATCATCCCGAGCGCATCACCATGCACACGTACGAGCGGACGGGCGCCGTCGCCGAGCACATCGGCTTCGGCCAGATGTCCCCTGACGCCAAGTCGCGGGGATGCGACTTCCTGGTGCGCTACTTGCGGGGAGCCTGATCGGCCGGCGGAGGCGCGGGTACCGGGGGCGCGACGACCGCCGCAGCCGCGGCGCCACCCGACTCGTTGCCGCCGCCGTTTCCGGTCGACTCGGCCCGCGACGCGCGGCGCGCGAGCACGGGGCTACGACCTCGCCAGATCGCATCGCCGGAACCGCGCGCCACGATGTCGTCGACGAAGCTGCGATAGCCCGCCGAGAACCGCTCGAGGTCGGGCGTGAAGTACGCCCGGATCCAGTAGCGGCCCGGCACCAGGCGGGTACCTCGGCGAAGGGCGCGGTCGAGCGCGCGCGCCTCGTCCTGCGGCATCGGCGCGCCGCGAAGCGAGTCTGCCACCCGGCCCGCGACGCAGTCCGCGAGCAGGCGAGAGAGCCCGGACGCGTATGCGCCGTCCTCTCCCTCGCGCAGGTAGTGGACGAGCGCCCACACCTGCGCATAGAAGGTCAGCAGCCGGTCGCGCCCGTCGGCGAGGTACTCCTGCGCCGTCGAGTCGAGGATCTCGTCGATCGGCACGGTCCGGCCGCGCCGCACGGCATCCCGCAGCTCGCCGAAGCGCTCGAAGTTGCGCCATGGGCTGAAGATCGGCTCGCCGCCCTCGGGGTCGATCCGGTGACCTTCCATGTAGGCAGCGATGCCCTCCTCGAGCCACGCCGGGAGCTCCTGCTCGAAGCGCGACTGGGTGAACTGGTGCCAGCCCTCGTGCGCGAGGATCGTGAGCGTGTCGCCCGGTCCGATGTCGTAGAGGATCGCCTCCGCGTCGGAGGTGTAGCCGCCTCGGCCGAGCGCGAGGTAGGCGCCCGCCTCGGTGCCGAGCTTGGCCCGCGTGTGCGCCGCCCACTCGTCGCGGGAACCGAAGACGTAGGTGTCGAGCCGCCGGTCCGGCGCGGGCAGCGCCGCAAGCGATGAAGTCCAGTGGGCGATCGCGCGCTCCGCGAAGACGGCCATGAACCGCTTGAACTCGTCGCTGCGCATCGTGGTGTGGATGCGGAAGTGCGGCGTGACGATCCGCTCGCCATCGCGCGTCGCGCTGCGCCACGGCTCAACCGTGCTCGCGACCGCGCCCGCGGGCGCAACCCCTGCCGGGGCGGACGCCGACACGGGCGCACGGGTCACGGAGCCGGCCCGGGCCGGCTCGGGCGATTCGGGCATCGCGCGCGGATCGTCGGCGCCCGATCCCGACCTGCAGCCCTGAAGCGCTGCGGCCTGCATCGCCATGACGACGAGCAGGGCTCGAATACCGCGTCGGGGCGTTGGAGTCGACCGCACCAGCATCGCGTACCGCGTACAGGCTACGTCGGGTTCCGCGCACGGGCGCGCCAAAGGCCCGCATTCTGCAGCCGATTGCCGGGATCACGCGCCGGAGAGCGCTTGGGTCGCCTTACGGGCCGCCGCGATGTCAGCCTCCGCCTTGGCCAGGAGGGTCCGGGTCTCCTCGACCAGTTCAGGCTTGGCCTTGGCGAGGTACCCCGGGTTGGAGAGCTTCGCGCGGTATCCGGCTGCGAGGCGTTCGCGGTCCGCGATGGTCTTCTCGAGGCGCTGGCGCTCGGCCGCCGAATCCACGGCATCGACGAGCCCCGAGAGCCAGAACTCCTCGCCCTCGAAGGCCACGGGCACTGCATCCTGGGGTCGCGCACCAGAGTCGAGCGCGACTGCGGCCGCGAGGCCTGCGAGAGTCTCCACCACACCGGCCCCGTCCTCGACGACGGCCGCGACCTGCTTCGGCGCATGCAGCGTGATGCGGCGCTTGACCTCCACGCCGCGCTCGCCGCGCACATTGCGGATCGCCAGCACCAGCGACTGCACGCGCGCGAAGCGCGCCACCGCATCCGCATCCTCGAGACTCGCATCCACGGATGGCCAGCGCGCCCGCGCCAGCGTTGCCGAAGGCTCCAGCGACAGGCCGGCCACTGGCGCGGCGCCGATCCCCTGCACCGTTGGCCAGAGCGTCTCGGTCACGAACGGCATGACCGGGTGGATGAGGCGCAAGCATCCATCGAGCGCCGCCCGCAGCGCGGCGCGCTGCACCGGATCCGACTTGACCGTCGGCTTGATGGCCTCGAGGTACCAGTCGCAGAAGTCCCGCCACACCAGGTTGTAGAGTGCCTCTGCGCATGCGTTGAACTGGTAGCCGTCGACCGCCTCGTCCACGGCACGGACCGCCCTCGCGAACGAGGCCAGCATCCATCGGTCGACCAGGCGCTGCGGACGCACGGGACCCGTCACTGCATCGCCGCCCTCGGGAAACTGCGCGAGCGCGAAGCGCGTCGCGTTCCACATCTTGTTGGCGAAGTTGCGGCCGATGTCGAACCGCGCCGAGGTGTTGCGCGCCAGCGGCATGTCCGCGGAGGGCGCCGCCTGCCCGCTTGATGCGCCGAATGCCGTCACCATGCGCCTGGCCGGATCCTTCGGGCAGGACTGGATCGGCGCGGCCACGGTGTGCCCGGACGATGTCGTGACGGTCTTCGGCGTGAAGGCCTCGCCGGTGAACGGGCAGAGCACATCCACAGGAAGCCGCACGTCCTGCGTGCCCGTCGACATCTGCACAAGGCAGAAGCGCAGCGCGTCCGCGCCATGCGTCGCGATGATGTCGCGCGGGTCGACGCCGTTGCCGAGGCTCTTGGACATCTTCTGCCCGTAGCCGTCCTGCACGATGCTGTGGATGAAGACGTGCCGGAACGGCACGCGGCCGCCAAGCAGGTAGCGGTTCATCATCACCATGCGGCTCACCCAGAGCGTGATGATCTCGCGAGCTGTCGACAGCACGGCGCTGGGGTTCCACGTGTCGAGCAGTCCGTCCATGCCGAACCTTCCGGGCTCGGGCCAGCCGAGCGTCGACATGGGCCAGAGCGCCGACGAGAACCACGTGTCCAGCACGTCGGGGTCGCGCACGAAGCCGAACGCCTCGAGGGCCGATCCGGCAGCATCATCTCGCGCGCAGGCATGGACGGCGTACTCGCCATGCCCGGCCGAGCGCAGCGCAGCCTCAATGCCGCCGGCGAGCCCGACGGGTGCGCCATCCGAGACGCGGTTCGCCCGGATGGCGAGCGCCGGCTGCCCAGCGGCGATCGCCGCATCGAGCGCATGCAACGCCGGCGCCGGGAGGTCGGTGCCCGTCGCGCCAACACGTACGGCACGCGACCACACCGGGATCCGGTGCCCCCACCACAGCTGCCTGGAGATGCACCAGTCCCGGATCCCCTCGTGCCACTGCTGGAACGTGCGCGCATACCGCGACGGGAAGAACCTGATCCCGCCGTCACCCGCGCGCGCAGGCAGCGACGCCACGCCCGCGGGCAGCGCGCCTTCGAATTGCTCCGGCGCCATCGCGCGCAGCGCGGCGCCACGCAGCCGGTCATCGGTCACGCGCACGTACCACTGGTCGGAGAGGTACGGCTCGACCGGGACGTGCGAGCGGTAGCTGTGGCCGACGCTGTGGCGGTAGGGCTTCGTGTCCTCGAGGAGCCCATGCTGGCGGAACCACTCGACGATGCCCTTGCGCGCGGCCTCGCGCGAGAGCCCCACGAACGCCCGCGCCTCGTCCGACACGTCGGTCCAACCGTGGCGGTCGCTGATCGAGGCATCGGGAGCCATCACGTTGATGGCCGCGAGCGCATGCCGCACGCCGATCTCCCAGTCGTTGGCGTCGTGCGCTGGCGTCACCTTGAGGAAGCCGGATGCGAACTGCGCCTTCGGGTCCGCAGCGTCGCCTCCAAGCGACACTGGCATCACCACGTAGTCGTCCTCGACGATCGGGATCACGCGGCCCACGATCGGCAGGCGCACGCGCCTGCCGCGCAGCGCCGCGGCGCGCGGATCCTTCGGGTTGATCGCGACGGCCGTGTCGCCAAGCATCGTCTCGGGACGCGTGGTGGCGACCGTCACGTGGCCAGAGCCGTCCTCGAGCGGATAGCGGAGGTACCAGAAGTGGCCATCCACCTCCTCCATCTCCACCTCGTCGTCCGCGAGCGCGGTCTGGCTCGCGGGATCCCAGTTGACCAGCCGCTTGCCGCGGTAGATCAGCCCATCGCAGAACAGCCTGAAGAACGCCTCGCGCACGGCGGCCGTGCACACCGGATCCATCGTGAAGCGCACGCGCGCGTAGTCGCATGACGCGCCCATCGACCGCAGCTGGTCGAGGATGACGGCCTCGTACTCGTCCTTCCACTCCTGCACCTTGGCGACGAATGCGTCGCGGGACATGTCGGTGCGGCGGATGCCCTGCTGCAGCAGCCGCTTCTCGACTACGGTCTGCGTGGCGATGCCTGCGTGGTCGGTGCCGGGCATCCACATGGCGTTCGCGCCGCGCATGCGAGCCACCCGCACGAGCACATCCTGCAGCGTGTTGTTGAGCGCATGCCCCAAGTGCAGCGCCGCGGTCACGTTCGGCGGCGGGATGAACACCGAGTACGGCGCGCCGGCATCGCCGGGCTCCGCATGGAAGCAGCCCTCGCGCGACCATCGGTCGAGGCATGCGGGCTCGTGCTCGCGCGGCGAGTACGCTTTGGCGAGCGTCCTGTCAGCCATGGGTCCCGAAGTCTACCGACGATCGCCGCGCGCACGAGGGGGACGACGCGCACCGGCATGCGCCTGCACGCTGCTTGCGCTCGCCGCATGCGGCGAGCGCGACGGCGGCGCGCACCGCGCGGATCCGCCAGCAGCCGTCGCATCGGAGAGCTCGCGCGAGGAGCGCGATGCGCTCGACGCGGCCGAGCGCTACGTGAGCTCGGGCGATCCTTCGAGCGCGCGCACGATCGTGAGCCGCCTGCTCGCGCGCTGCGAGAGCGCGCGTGCGCTCGACATCCTCGCGCGCTGCGAGCTGCTCCGGGCCGAGGATGCCGCAGATGACGCTGACGCGGCCGCGGCGCTCGCGGCCGCCGCCGACGCGTACCGGCGTGCGTCCGCGGCCTCGGCGTCGGATCCTGCGCTGGCCGCGCGTGCGGCGATGGCCACGGACCAGGCCGGGCAGTCCGCACTCTGCATCGACATGTACCGCAGGGCGCTCGAGCTCGATGCGACGTCGGTCCAGCTGCGCGTGTTCCTGGGCTTTGCCCTCGTGCGCGAGGGCCGGCTGCCGGAGGCCGAGCGCACCTTCTCGCAGGCCGCGGCGCTCGCGCCTGACTCGCCGTGGCCGCTCGCGGGACTCTCGGCGTGCGCCATCCGCTCATCGGACCTTGGGCGCGCACTTGAGCTCGCGCAGCGGGCGCGCGCGCTCGGGCCCGACGAACTCTCGGTGCGCGTGGCGGAGAGCCAGGCGCTTCGTGCCTCAGGACGCGCAGGCGAGGCGCTGTCCCTCATGCTCGCGCTGGCGCCGCAGCAGCGCCTCAACCCTGAAGCCGTGAGCGAGATCGCGTTGTGCCACGAGGTCCTCGGCCATGCGGCTGACGCTGCACGCGCATGGGAGGAGGTGGCCCAGTCGCCGGCAGGCACGCGCCATGCGGCGCTCGAGGCCGCACGGTGGTGGGACGTGGCCGGCGATGCCGAGCAGGCCCGCAGCTGGCGCACTGCGGCGGCAGGCCTTCCGCGCCGGCCACGGCCTTCGCGGCCATAGCGGGCAACGCCCAACGCACGGGATGCGCGATGCCGCGCGCTACCTCAGCCACCGTCCGCCGTCGATCCGGATCGACTCGCCCGTGACGTAGTGGGCGTCGAGCGCAAGCCACCGCACGCACTCCGCCGCATCCTCGGGAGTGCCCGGCCGGCCAAGCGGTATGCGGGACTCGTACCGCTGGCGCAGGTCCGCGGGCGCGCCCTCTGGCCACGCCACTACACCCGGCGCCACAGCGTTCACGCGCACCTCGGGAGCCATCTCGACTGCGAGGCACCTGACGAGGGCATCGAGGCCGGCCTTGCTCGCGAAGTACGCGGCGTGCCCGGCGTACGGACGCCCCTCGAGGTGCATGTCGGTCATGCACACCACGGCGCCACGACCAGGCAGTGCGCTCTTCCGCAGCGACGGGTGCAGCGCCTGGGTCAGCAGCAGTGGCCCAGCGACATGCACCCTGAGATGCCGCTCCACATGCTCATCGGTGATCTGCCCAAGCGGCTGCGACTCGTAGAGGCTCGCGTTGTGCACAAGCACGTCGACACCCCTCGCGCACATCGCCTCACCTGCGCGCCGGACCGCATCAAGGTCCGCAAGGTCGAGCTCGACGGCGCAGTGGCCCGGAAGGCGCGAGTCCACGCCCGATGCCCCGGAATCCTCCCTGCACATCGCCACCGTCTGCGACGCTCCCGCATCGTCAGTGCGCCACGTCACGGTGACGTCGAGACCGGCTCGCGCCAGCGAACGTGCGATCGCACGGCCCACGCGGCCTGAGCCACCGGTCACGACAGCATGCGGCCGGCTCAAGGCCCTCGCTCCTCGCGCGGAGGAACGGGCATGCGCCGTCCAGCCTCGGTCCATGCGTCGGTGGGGTCGCCACCCGCGCGCCGCACACCGCCCGCACGGGTACTGGAGTGGCGCCCAGAGCCGCTGCCACGAGTGGCTGCCCGCCGCGCCGCGATAGCCACCATGATGGCGCCTACGCCCACCACAGTGAGGATGATCGCCATGGCGATGCCGCTCACCAGACGGCTCATGTCGCTTGGCGACGCAGGCACGGCGGCCATGGGCAATCCGACATGAGTCATCGCGCGCAGTATTACCATCGACCCACTCCGATGGTTTCCGCTCCCCGACCCCGATTGTCCCTTGAGGAACGGGTTGTGGCGCGCCTGCAGCTCAAGCGGCATCTCCGGCGCCTGCTGCTCGGGCGGCGGCGGGCCGCGATCGGACTCGCGGTGGTGATCGTTGCCGTGGCGGGGCTGCTCGCGGACGGTCGTGTCGTCCGCATTGCGCTCGAGTCGGTCTTCTCGTCGGCCATCGGCGGATCTGTCACCATCTCGTCGTTCTCGTGGACGGGCTGGGGAAGCGCGAGGCTCTCCGGGCTGAGGCTGCGCGCGCCAGGCTGGGACGGTCCCGCTGGCGAGATCGCCACGCTGGACTCGATGGAGGTCGACGTGGCGGTGCTCCCGCTGGTTGCGGGACGCGTGAACATCCACAGCCTCAGCGCGACTGGACTGCGACTGCGGCCCTCAGAGCACCCCGAGACCGGCGAGCTGAGCCTCTTTGCCCTCGCCCCAAGGGCTGGCGGCGAGGGGCTGTTCGGCATCGGCTCGCTGCGGGTGGAGCGGGCCAGGCTGGTCGATGCGCAGGCGAGCGTGCTTCGGCTCCTTGGCGACATGCCCGTCCCGGTGGCAAACTTCCGGTTCGAGGCGAGCATCGCGCCCGCGCCTGGAAGCGATGGGATCTCCACGGTTGACTTGCACGGCCTCGATTCCGGCCTTCGCCTGACCGGCACCATCGATCAGCGAACCCGGGCGTTCGACACGACGCTGACTGGGTTCTCCATCACTGACGACCTGATCGTGTGCCTGCCGCTCGAGGCACGCGTGATGGCGGAGCAGATCGACCCGCGCGGCACGCTCAACCGCGCGCAGGTGCGCTGGTCGCCTGACGCCGGCTTCAGCGCGTCCGCTGACGTGTCCGACTGCGAGGCGACGGCTCCCGACCTGGGCATCGGGGAGTTCTGGATGCGCCTTGAGCTCGGGCGTGCCGTGCCTGCAGCGGGTGCGCCGCGGATCCAGATCGACAAGGCACGCATCACGCTCGACCGCGACAGGTTCTCGGTGCAGGAACTGTCAGGCAGCGTCATCTCGTCGAAGGCCGCGGCTGGCGGCCCAGCCATGCCGGTCACGGCATCGCTGACGATCGACTTCAGCGCCGGGCAGCTCTCGCCATTCAGCTGGGATGAGCGCGCGCAGTGGATCCAGGGGGTCCTCAACATCGCCCCGTTCGAGCTCGACATGCGCATCGACGGGTTCCGCGTGGGCAGCAGCAGCGCCGCGCAGTCCGTGGAGCTGCCGCGCACGGTCGCGGAGTTCTTCGAGTACTTCAATCTCCGCCAGTGCAACTTCGACGTGTCGGCGACGGTCAAGCGCGGCCACCCGACCGTGACCGCCGCCGGAGTCGCGCAGCCCGGCACGGTGTCGACGCAGGCCGCGCTCTTCCTGCGGGACACGGTGGGCGCATTCTCGGAGTTCCCGTACCTGCTCGAGGGCGTGCAGGGCCGAGTCACCTTCAACGACCTCGAGGCGCGCATCGAGCACATCTCCGGCATCGGCAGCGACGGCGCGAACGTCGCGATCACGGGTCTCATCACGCCTGCGCGCGACTCCGCAGCCGTGGACCTCAGGATCACAGGCGCCAACGTGCCGATCGACGACCGTCTCATCGCGTCCTTTGACGCGTCGGCGGCCGCGCTGTCCAGATCGCTCTTCTCGACGGCAAGCTTCCTTGGGCTCCAGCGCGCCGACATGCTGCACGCGCGCGAGCAGCGGGATGCCCTGCGCGCAGCGCAGGTCGTCGCGGAGGCCGACATCGCCGCGATGCAGATGCCCGGCAGCGACGCGTCGCCTGCGGACATTGCGGCAGCGTCGCAGCGTGCGGCATCGCTGCGCCGGCAGCTCGAGCTCGGCGCGTTCTCCCCCGGCGGCACGGTCGACTTCACGGTGAACGTGACCTACGACGGCGGAGCCGAGTCGCTGGCGGACATCGCGGGCACCA
>JBIIIL010000260.1:0-3552 GCA_044234825.1 Phycisphaerales bacterium | reverse complement strand
CGGCACTGCGCCGCGACCCAGTCGGGATTGCAGACGTTGGGCGGCGTGGCGGCGATGCGCCGGGCCTCGTTCACGCTCGCGCCCACCGACAGGCCGCGTGCCATGCCCTCGCCGAAGTCGCGGTCGTCGCTGTCGACGGAGAGGCGGGCCCGCCGCGGCTCGCGCTTGGTGGCCGTGCCGTCGAAGGCATCCACGCGCCAGTTCGCGATGGCGAGCGCCTCGCCGAAGGCTTGTCCCGCGTCAAAGCGCCTGTCGCGCCCCGGCGCGAGGGACACCGCCGACTCGACACGCACGGCGGTCGCGCCGATGCGGTCGATGGCCCGGATGAGCCGTGCGCCAAGCGTCCGCACAGCGCCCAGACTGAGGTCGCTCCGGCGTCCTGCGCCAAGCAGCATCAGGTGGCCGATCGCGACGACTTCGCCGGCGTCGCCCTTGAACGTACGCATCGCCTCGGCGGCGCCAGGCGCGCGTGCGTGGCGCGCGGGAAGCGTGAGCGCATCGCTGAAGAGCGGCACGACGGTCAGGGGCGAGCGGACGGAACCGGCGATGATGCGTGCGTACATGGGGCGGGGATGGTAGGTCGGTCGGGCAGCCATGGGTCCTATCCTGCTTGGCATGGCCGTTCCTGCCGCATCCGATCCGCTGCTGCGACCGGGCGATGCTCCGGTCGTGGTGGTCATCGGCGGCGGGCACGCGGGCGTGGAAGCGGCGTGCGCGGCGGCGCGTGCGCTGATGGCTGCCCGCGATGCAGGGCGCGCCGAGCCTCGGTGCGGCGCGCGGATCGAGTCTCCGCGCGTGATCCTCGTGACGATGGATGCCTCGCGCATCGGCGCGATGAGCTGCAATCCCGCCATCGGCGGGCTTGCGAAGGGCCAGATGGTGCGCGAGGTCGATGCGCTTGGCGGCATCATGGCGCTCGCGACCGATGCCACGAGCATTCAGGGCAAGGTGCTCAACTCGAGCAAGGGCGCGGCCGTGCGCGGGCCGCGCGCGCAGTGCGACAAGCTGCACTACGCGGCGGAGGTCCAGCGGCTCGTCGCGTGCGGACGGCCGGAGTCCAGCCTGATCACGGTGGTTGAGGGGCTGGTCGACTCGATCGAGGTCGACGATGGCCAGGTGCGGGGCGTTGTGCTTGGCGCGGGCGCACGCGAGGTGCTGCACGACGCAGTCGCCGTCGAGGCAAGCGACCGGGCTGCGGCGCTGTCGCGCGAGCGCCCGGAGCTGGCCATGCAGTGGGGATCGGTCCATGCGAAGCCGCTTGCGGCGCACGCGCCCTATGGCGGCGGAGCCATCCGGCGCCCGCTCGATGGGGTGCGCATCGCCTGCGATGCGTGCGTGCTGACCACAGGGACCTTCATGCGCGCGCTGATGCACACCGGCGCGCAGCGCACGCTCGGCGGGCGCGTGGGCGAGGGCGCAGCGGTCGCCATCTCGGGCGCGCTTGGCGCGCTTGGCTTCGAGCTTGGCAGGCTCAAGACAGGAACACCTCCGCGGCTGCGCCGCGCGAGCATCGACTGGGACGGTCTCAAGGCTGCGCTCGGCGACGATCCGCCCGTGCCGTTCAGCGACCTCTCCGGGCTTCCGGGCTGCTGGCGCCCTCGCATGGCGCAGGTCGAGTGCCGCGAGACCCATACGACCCCGGACGTGCATGAGCTCGTGCGCGCGAATCTCCACCTCGCGCCGATGTACTCGGGCGCCGTCGAGGCAGAGTGCGGGCCGCGCTACTGCCCGAGCCTCGAGGACAAGGTGGTGCGCTTCGCGGAGCGCACCTCGCACCATGTGTTCCTCGAGCCGGAGTCGCTCGCCTCGGATGAGGTGTACTGCAACGGCATCTCCACGTCACTGCCTGCCGATGTCCAGTTGGCGATGGTGCGCGCGATGCCCGGATGCGCCCGTGCCGAGATCGTGCGCGCGGGATACGCCGTCGAGTACGACATGGTGTGGCCTCACCAGATCGACGCGACGGCGGAGACCAAGCGCGTGCGCGGACTCTTCCTCGCGGGCCAGATCAACGGCACGAGCGGCTACGAGGAGGCGGCGGGGCAGGGGCTCGTGGCCGGCCTCAACGCGGCGCGCCGGGCGATCGGCGCGGATCCGGCACGCCTCGGCCGCGAGGAGGCGTACATCGGGGTCATGATGGATGACCTCGTCGTGCGCACGCCGCGAGAGCCATACCGCATGTTCACGAGCCGCGCGGAGCACCGGCTGCTGCTGCGCGCGGACAACGCCGACGAGCGCCTGACGGAGCGCGGCGTGGCGCTCGGGATCGTGTGCGACGGGCGCGCGTCCGCATGGGAGCGCCGCCGCGGCCGCATTGCGGCCCTGCACGGCATGCTCGCGCGGACGCCTGCGCCTGCCGCGGTGGGTGGCGGCAAGCGCATGTCCGAGGTCGCACGGCGGCCGGATGTCCAGGTCGCCGATCTCAGGCGCATGGTCAACGCATCGGCTGGCTCCGAAGCCATCGGCGCCGACGAGCTCCCGCTGCTTGAGAGGGTCGTCACCGACCTGCGCTACGAGGGCTACCTCGCGCGGCAGCGCGCCGAGATCCGGCGCCATGCCGCGAGCGAGCACCTGGAGATCCCGGCGACTCTCGAGCCCGCATCGATCACGGGCCTGCGCCGGGAGGCCGCCGAGACGCTCGCGCGGTTCAGGCCGGCCACCCTCGGCCAGGCCTCGCGCCTTGCAGGCATGTCGCCCGCTGACGTCAGCGTGGTGGCGCTCGCGGTGCGGCGCCACCGGTCGCGCTCGTAGCCTGCGCGCATGATCTTCTCATCAATCGGCGGATCGATCCTCGCCAACGTGGCCGCGGATGTTGTGCGCAGCGCCCTCCGGGATCCCGAGGTGCCGGCGAGCCTGGGCACCGGCAGGGCAAAGCCGCCCGAAACGCCAACACCCACCCCGGTGGAGGCGCTGCGCTACGACATGGAGCGCGTGCTGCTCATCACCGAGGCGCTCTGGGAGCTCCTGAAGGAGCGGCACGGCTACACGGACGACCAGCTCATCCAGCATGTGCACCGCATCGATGCAGCGGACGGCAAGCTCGACGGCCGCGTCACAAGGAAGGCTGGGCCCACCACGTGCGGTGCGTGCGGGCGGGCGCTCAGCCGCCGGCGCCCCAACTGCATCTACTGCGGCGCGACGGGCGACCGCGACATCTTCTCGCGCTAGGCACCCGCGCTAGGATGCCCGATCAACCTCGCCGCCGTAGCTCAACTGGTAGAGCACATGATTTGTAATCTTGAGGTTGCCGGTTCAAGTCCGGTCGGCGGCTATTCCCCTGGGACGTGACGTTCCTCGGGCGCAAGCCCCACTCCCAGATGAGGATCAGCACCAAGCTCAAGATCGTCACGATCGCCGTCGCGGTGGCATCCACCGCGGCGATGTGCGCCGCGGGATACCGCATCGCCAGCGGCGCGCTCATGAAGGCGCTCGAGGGGCGCGTAATCGCGCTGTCCCAGACCGTGGCCGCGAGCGTGGAGCCATCCGACTTCGTCGATGTGGCCACCTCGGGCGATGCGCAGTCCGCCGCCTACGCGCGACTCGTCGAATCCA
>JBIIIL010000259.1:0-3568 GCA_044234825.1 Phycisphaerales bacterium | reverse complement strand
CATTGATCCGAACCACCCGTTCCTTGACCTCATCGCGACGAACATCACGCAGAGCCAGTTAGCGCGCAAGATGAAGCTCAACTTAGGCGCGGCGAGCGACTGGCGCGAGGCATACCTGTGGTTCCGTGCCTTCCACGAATTGGGCCTTCGATACGAGAGCAGCGCCATGGCGGCCCCATCGAAGCGATTCGACGACCCGGTCCAGCGGATCCGCCCGATCCACAAGACACTCAAGGAACGTTCAGCCAACTGCGCCGACATGAGCGTGTTGCTGGCAAGTGCCCTCGCACGCTCCACGGAAACCCTGCTGATGCTCCCGCCGGGCCATGCCTTCGTCGCCTATGAGGATCGATCGCTTGGACGACTCGTCGGCATTGAGGCGACCATGATCGGCACAAACGAGGATCGACGCGACATCCGTCAGATGCTCGACGCAAGCGGGCTGCTTGAGCCCAATTCGCCGTTCCGGGCATTCCACGAACGGCTGCCGGAGAAGGAGCAGCCGGTGTTCGACCTGTTCCTCGTGGCGATGCTGGTGGGCACAAACCAGCTGGAGCGAGCCGTCGTGGATGCTTCGGCTGATAATGTGCTGGCGGGACTCGACGCGAAGCGGCAGCAACTCGAGGCGCAACTGGCGGCCGCCACTGATCCGGCGGCTGCGAAGGTCCTCCGGGACGAGCTCACGCAGGTGTCGATCGAGGCGTCCTGGAAGTACCTGAAGCCGATCCTGATCCCTGGTGCCCTGCGTCTCGGTGCCGAGCATGCATCGCCAAGCCCGGCGACCCTGAAGCAATTCGAGATTCGGCTCAAGCCATGACCGCCCCGATCCGGGAGCCTCGACACTCGACCGTGCTACCCTCTCCCCGATGACCGGGCGAACAAAGACCGACGACCTGCTCCGACGATCGATCGTCTGTCCCAACTGCTGGCGGGAGTTCCCGCCTGCGCAGGTCAGGTTCATTGCCGAGAGCCCGCGCCTCGTTGGTGATCCCGTGATGGGACCGCTCGAGCCGCTCCGCTTCCGGCCCATGCGGTTCGACGCAACCGGGAATGCCATCGACCCGCACGACGTCCGCTGCAACCGAATGGCATGCCCGACGTGCCACATCGAGTTCCCGCGCGCCCTGCTCGAACTGCGGCAGGTGCCGATTTCCATCGTGGGCGCGCCCAACTCCGGCAAGACCAACCTGCTCGCTGCGGGCATGTGGGGCCTTGCACAGCGGGCAAAGCACTTTGGGCTGCAGGTGGTCGATGCCGATCCCGCCTTCAACACCGCGATCCATCGCAACGAGAGCCTGCTCTTCGCGACCGAAGACCGCACGCAGGACGTCACCCTGCCGAAGACGGATGAAAAGGGGGGCGAGATCTACCGCACAGCATGGATCGCGGGCGCCGAGGAGATGGTGCCAAAGCCGTCGTATTTCATGGTGAAGCGCGTCGAAGAGCAGAAGCACTCCATGATGGTGCTCTACGACAACGCCGGCGAGCATTTCAGGCCTGAAAACACGCTCAAGAACGCAGCCACGTCAACGCGCCATCTCGAACGCAGCAGCGCCATCGTGATGGTGTTTGATCCGTTGCAAGATCACAGGTTCCGTCAGCGCTATGCGCCCGGCTATGCCGGACCATTTGCGCCCGGCCACGAGCGCCAGGAGCTGGTGTTCGCCGAGGCCGTCTCCCGCATCCGGCGGCTGAGAGGCCTCGATCCAGCGGAGCCGATCACCATTCCGATCATCGTCGCGCTGACGAAGGCTGATGTGTGGGCGGATGCGGCACTGGCGCCGGGGTGGTCGGCACTCTTGCTGCCGAATGCACCCACGGAGCGCCGGGCGGCGATGGCCCGTCGCGTCCAGGAGAATCACGAACGCTGCGCCGCCGCCATCGCCGCAACAAGCCCCGAGTTCCTGAATACCGTACAAGCCCTAGCGCGCAAGGTGTGGCTGGTTCCCGTGAGCGCGCTGGGAACCTCGCCGGCCAAGCTGCCGAGCGGTGGATTCCGGCTTCGACCTCAGGACATCCGACCCCAGATGCCGGAGATGCCGTTCGTGCTGGCGATGGCCATCGCGGACCGTGATGCATTCCCCACCCTCGCTGCGTAAGGCGCCATGCTCGAGTTGATCCACACGTCTGCACCGAGAGGGCTCGACGGGGGTCGGCCCGGTTACACGATCGTCGCCCAGACCGTGGGAATGCCGGCAGACCTTGCGGCGATTCTCGTCAACGGCTCGGCCGCCACGGTCCAGCGGCTGGCAGCCCACGTCGCGCCTGAGCCGTTCGCGGTCTACCGGATCTGGCCAGTGGGCGACAAGCTGCTCGCGATTTCGCGGATCGTCCCCATCGCGGCCGACCACACCGGAAGACCTGCTCGGCTTGCGCACCATGTCGTGCTGGCAGGCGATGAGGCCGCGGGGCCGTCGATCTCGGCCATGCTCCTCGACGGCTCGTGGTTCGTCGACCTGTGGACGGGGGAGCCCCGGCATCTTCCCGCTCGGCCCGCGCCGGCACCATGTCGCGTCGAGGACCTCGCGCGTGTGATGGTCGCGATGGAGCAGCTGACGACCGATTCCGGGGGCTGGGCGAGCGCACTTGCGAGCCGTGCGTGCCAATTGCGCGACGTTCCCGAGTCGATCCTCTTGCCGCCCGGAGCCCCCACGAGGCAGCTGCTCGCCGCGGTGCTGTCGCGCCTGCCGAACGCGCTGGCGGCGCGCATCGAGACGTCCGACGACCGGATCGCCGAGGCCCGTCCGTCGCTGATACTGCTCCAGCCGGGCCCGGGGCGCGGTTCCATGCCAAATGTGCTCGCGGACTGGACGGCCGGTCGGTCCAGCACTCCTCCACCCGCTGTGGCAGCCGCGCCCGCATCGCGGCAACGCAGGCTGCCTGGCGGGCATGGGCCGGAACTCGAGTTGGGAGAGCTCCCTTCACCCATGCCCGTCGCCACTGACTGGCGCAACCCGGCCAACTCGTCAGCCTCCGCCGAGGCCAATGCCCAGGCCGATGAATGGCGTCAACCGCGCCCCGCCCTGCCAACGACGGGCGAGGCGCTCGGCGCCTACGCCGCTGGCACCATCGCAGGAATCGCGCTGGGCACCGCTGGCGCCTTCCTTGTCCTCTCGCACTCCTGAACACCCATCACGCCATGAACGCAACGCCATCGACCGCGACTCGACCGGAGATCACGGCTGGACAGGCAAGCGACCTGTTGCGCCAGGTCCGGACGGCGAGCCAGGGTTCAGGAAGTCCGGAGGAGGTGACCAAGCTGCGAGACGCGCTTGAACCACGGATCATCGCGTGCAACTACTGGCTCGCGTTGCTGGGCGAGTGGGTCCGGCGCGGGCTGATCATCGAGGCGGCATCAGTGAACGACTCGTTCCCCGAACTCTGCAAGGTCGCGCATGTGCTCGCGATGCCCGACGACCGGCTGGCGTGGGACCAGGCGTGCAATCGTGCGGGAGTTGCGCCGAACACGCGGATCGACGAGCAGGCATACCTCGAACTCTCGGATGCGATCGCCGACGCGTCGTCGCTTGACGAGTTCGTGCAGCGATTCCAGCTTTCGGTGATCGGT
>JBIIIL010000258.1:0-3578 GCA_044234825.1 Phycisphaerales bacterium | reverse complement strand
CAAGCTGCCGGTCATCGAGCTCCTCGGCGGCGCGCACGGACTCCCGCCCAAGTTCGGCTCGCGCGATGCGTGGGTCCGATGCGGGCTCGGCCTGATCGTCGATGCCCACGACGTCGCAATGCTGCGAGAGATATCGAGGAAGATCGGCTTCCCGCGGCAGATCGCGCCGGAGGCGCTGCATGCCGAGCACATCACGCTGGCGCACGCGCTCGTCATGATGATCATGGTTGTGGCGTGGGATACGGTTGGCTGGAAGGACGGCGCGACAGATGGCCTGCTGCAACCGCAGCCAAGCAAGCCTGCGGTCGAGCAATGGTCGCCATTGATCAAGGCGTTGGCGGCCCATTCAGCGCAGCCAAGTGTCCACAACTTCATCGCAGCCGCCGACGCAGCTGACGTCGAAACGATGATCCGCGCGGCGGCGCAGGCGGCGGCCGCTTCCACGTCCGCGTAGTCCGGATCGAACCGCTGCGACATCGGTGCGACGAGCCTCGGGCCCCGCAGAACTGCAGGAGCGTGAGCTGCTAGTGCTCATAGTTCCGAAGATCACTACCATCCCCCCATGCTGATTCTGGGCGGTGACAGCGAGGCGATCGAGGCGCCGGGGCGCAAGGGCGAGCGCAGGATCCGCGACCTGCTGTGGATGTGCCATGGCGGTCCCGCGTCGGGCGAGCGCTGGCTCGCGCTCTACGGCGTGCATGTGCGCCAGCTCACGGCGCCGACCCGCGACGATGCGGCGTCGGGCATAGGCCCGCTGCGCGAGATCGACTTCCTCGTCATCGACCGCACCCGCGGATTCGCGGTCATCGAGGCCAAGGGCGGCGAGCTGCGCCTTCAGGGCGGCGTGCGCTGGGAATCGCGCGGCGGCGGCAACGACTGGCAACCCTGCGAGAACCCCTGCCTGCAGGCTCGTTCCGCGGAATCGAACCTGCTGCGGAGGCTCAGCGACAAGCTCGGGGACCAGCTCTTCCGGCCCTCCTGGATCTGGCACGCGCCTGCCATCGCACTCCCCTTCAGCGACCGCATCAGCGCCGCGATGCCGCTCGAGTGGCACCCGGACCTCATCGCGTCCGCAGCCGATTGCGAGAGCGCCGAGCGCTTCGAGCGCTGGCTCGAGTCGGTCTTCGCGTACGCGGGCGCCCACTTCAAGCCAAACGACCCATCGCGGGCCGCCGACGCGGTCGAGCGGGCGCTCGAGACGTGCATCCTCCCGCCGTTCAGCGCCGAGCGCAGCGCGCGCAAGCAGGTCGCACGACTCCTCAAGCAGGACCGCGATCCACTCGATGTGCGCACGCCGCTCCACGAGTTCGTGCGCAGCAAGCTCAAGCGGCGCAAGGTGCTGGTCGAGGGACCCGCAGGCACCGGCAAGACCTTCGCCGCGATGATCCGCGTCGGCCTTGCGCTGCGGGAGGACCCTTCGGCCCGCGCGCTCTACGTGTGCTTCAACGAGCTGCTCGCCGAGCAGGTTGGGGAGATGGGCTCGGCGCACGGCCAGCGCTTCGAGGCCACCAGCTTCCACAGCCTGTGCGCGCGCCTCGTGCGGCGCGCGGGACTGGCGTGGAATCCTCCGAGCGACAATCCTGAGGCAGAGGAGTTCTACCGCTCGCAGGCGCCAGCGCTTCTCTCCGAGGCCCTTGCGAGGGTGCCTCTGCGCGAGGAGGAGCGGCCACGCATGCTCGTGATCGACGAGGCGCAGGACTTCCACCAGGACTGGATCGCAGCGCTCCAGATGATCGCGCACGAGGACGTCATCACCTGGTGCCTTTACGACCCGGCGCAGCTCCTCTTCGCAAATCTGGTGTCGGGCGACAGGCGGGCTGGCGGGCGCGATCTCGCAGCCGAGCTCACCGTTCGCCTGGCTGACAGCTTCGGCGAGCCGGACATCCTCCTGGTCAACCGGCGCCTCTCGATGCACGTGTTCGACTTCCTGCGCGCACGGCACATCATTCCTCATGCGGATGCGCAGTGCGATCCGACAGCTCCGGATGGGTTCATTCCCGAGGAGCACTCGGTGCCGCGGAGTGCCGCGGCGGCGGCAGTCCATGACATCATCATCGACGCCATCGACGAGCGCGGCTTCTCGGCGGACCAGATCCTCGTGCAGGCGGCGGTGACGCCCGCGAACCCTGAGCATCCGCTGCGGCGCGTGGGCGCGAACCCGTCGCCGGATCCGTGGAACGTGCGGGGGCGCTACATGCTGAGGCCGATTGGCCATGCCGATGCGGAGGGCAATCCCAACGTCATCGAGATGGCCACCGCGCAGAAGTACAAGGGCTGCGAGCGCCCATTTGTGATCGTGATCGGCACGCCAAGCATGGACGCCGCGCGCCTCTACACCGCCTGCACTCGCGCGCGCCTCGGTCTGGCGATCGTGAACGTGCGATCCTGACGCCCAAGGCACGCCGGCGTTGCGGATCTTTGCGACGGCATTGCGTAATGCCCATCGATTGCACCGGTCGATACACGGATCATGTCAGGTGCCGGGGGCGTTCCGCCCACCCCGGACCGCAGCATCTTTGAGGACATCTCCACAGCCGCGCTGGCCTTTGGCCGCGAGCTGAGCGCGTGCCTTGCCCCCCTGCTCGCAGACCAGCCATCAATCCGGGAACTCGCCCTCGCGCTCGGTCTCGACAAGTCGATCGCATGGAAGCTGCAGCACATCGCCACCGCCTGCGATGCGCTGCCGATCCTGACAGCGCTGCCTGGGCAGGCCGGAATGGCCAAGGCCATGCGGGCCATCGCGAGCACGGGCATCGACATCGCTGCCCTTGAGCATGCGCGCGTGGCGCTTGCGAAGGCCATCCATCGGCACGGTCTTGCGCGCGCTGAGCTCAAGTCCCTGGCGACGCGCCAGGATGGAGACTCGGCCGCACGCGGAGGGATGCGGCACATCCACAAGAGGGCATACGAGGCCAACGCCGCTGTCCATGGGGTCTCCATCCAAGGCACGGCGGTGGCGATCATGCTGCTGCCCGGGGGCACTGCGGAGCATGTCACGGTTGTCGCATCAACGCTGCTGCACAGGTTCAGGCGCACGCTCAATACCGGTCCCACGCCGATCTACTACCAGATGCAGCGAAGCGGGCGCAGCGCCGCGACGGACACCGCGCGCGGGCATGCCTCGCGACTCCAGAGCACTCCGTGCCTCGTGCGCGCGCTCTGCTCACCGGAGGTGCTCGACTCGCACCTGACCCACGTCAGCGTCGGCGGCGGTTGCGCCATCTGCTACGAACCCCCGCCGGACTCGCCCAGCCGAGTCGACCTCGCGTTTCGCGAGATTGAGCACGGGACGCTCGCGTCTCGAGGGATGGGCGCCACCGGACGCGGCGAGACTGTCGTGTCGCTGTTTCTCCCGACGCAGCATGTGCTCGTTGACCTGATGATCCACTCCTCGATGCCGGTATCCGACCTCCAGCACGACCTGTACCTGAGCAACGCCCCTGGGCGCGCGCATGCCGAAGGTCCAGAGCTCCTCCGACACTCGATTGCGCTGGACACACGCTCCGATCCGGGCAAGGCACTTCCGCCTCCGTTCGCTGCTGCCGGGGAGCGATGGGCGGCGCTCCTCGAGGGGTCTG
>JBIIIL010000257.1:0-3586 GCA_044234825.1 Phycisphaerales bacterium | reverse complement strand
CGATGCAGCGGCACTTCGAGCCGCCCGGGATCGCTGCGCGTGACATGCGGGAGTGCCTGCTCCTGCAGCTCGATTCGCTCGAGGAGCGTGCGCGGCGCGAGGGCGGGGCGGAGCGCGGCCACGAGGCTGCGGAGCGCTTCGCGGATGCGCGTGCGCTGGTCGCCGATCACCTGGAGGACCTGCGCGAGAACAGGATCCCGCGCATCGAGCAGCGGTCCGGCATGGCGCACGCGCGCGTCATGCGCGCGCTCGACCTGCTTCGGCTGCTCGACATCGCTCCCGGGCGCGCGCTGGCGCAGCAGGAGTCGCTGGCGGTCCGTCCCGACGTGATCATCGAGCGTGCCCCTGAGGGCGAGGGCTATGTGGCGCGCCTGGCTGACGGGACGGTCCCGAACCTGAAGGTCAGCGAGGCGTACCAGCGCATGTCGCGCGAGCGCGGCACGGACGAGGCGACGCGCACGCTGCTGTCCGAGTCGATCAGGCGGGCACAGTGGTTCATCGATGCCGTGGAGCAGCGCGGCGCCACGCTGCTGCGCGTCGTGGGCGTCATCGTCCGCGTCCAGCGCGACGCGCTCGAGCAGGGGTTCTCGGCGCTGCGCCCGATGCCCATGACCGAGGTTGCCTCGGAGCTCCGCATGAACGTCAGCACCGTGAGCCGGGCTGTCTCGGGCAAGTGGGCATCGACGCCGCGCGGGCCGGTCGAGCTGCGCCGCTTCTTCTCCGGCGGGCGCGAGACCGAATCGGGTGCAGACCTGTCGTGGGATGCCGTGAAGGCGATCGTGAAGGAGATCGTCGAGGCCGAGGACCGGCGCGCGCCGCTCTCGGACTCCGCGATCGCCGCGCTCCTCAAGGAGCGTGGCATCACGCTCGCGCGGCGCACCGTGGTGAAGTACCGCGAGCAGATGGGCATCCCTGCGGCACGCATGCGCCGCCGCCACGGCGACTGAGCCATGCGCTGCGCGGGATGCGGATACGAGCTCTGGAGCATGGCGCCGGGCCGCTGCCCGGAGTGCGGGCGCGGATGGACGCTCGAGGAGTTCCGCTACATCCCGGGGCGCGTCCGCTTCCTCTGCCCGCACTGCGACCATGCGTACGCGGGACTCGGTCCCGAGGGGCGGCCGTGGCCGCCGTCGTTCGATTGCCGCGCCTGCGGCAAGCGCGTGACGCACGACATGATGCGCGCGCTGCCCGCGCCCGGCATGAGCACGGAGCAGGTGATGGGGAACATCCATCCCTGGATCGAGCGCGCGCGCATCGGGAGGTGGCGCGCGTTCTGGCGCACCCTGCGCGGATCGCTCGTCGGTCCGCGGGATTTGGGCGGTGCGCTGCCGGCGCAGGCGCAAGTGCGCGATGCGCTGGCCTTCAGCGCATGGGTCTCCGCCATCACGCTGGTCTTTCCGCTCACATGCATGGGGTTCAGCCTGATTCCGGCGCTGATCGCGGCGCCGGGCGCGGCACTGAGCTCATGGGAGACCACGGTCATGCTCGGCACGGCGCTTGGGCTCATCGCGACGCGTCCCGTGCTGGCGCTCGTGCAGGCATCCGTGGCGCACCTCGTGCTTCGGTGGACCGGACCTGTGCGCAGCGGATGGAGCCTGACGGCGTGCGCATGCCTGTATGGCCTCGGTCCCATCGTGGCTGATGCGGTCCCGTGCATCTCATGCGTCTCTCCCGTCGGCACCGTGTGGAGCATCGTCTCCTCGATCACGCAGCTCCAGTCGGCTCAGGGCGTCTCGGCAGGGAGGGCATCGCTGGCGCTGCTGCTGCTGCCTGGCCTCGCGATCGCGGCGGCCATCATTCTCGTGCTGTGGTTCTACGGTTCGGGCGGCACCGGACCCTAGCGGCCGGGGGGCGCCCGGCCCGTCGGTTCAGGACCTCGCGCTCGGGACCTCGGCCATCACGCCCGCCCCCGCGCTCACACGCGCAGGCGTTCCCATCCCGGCGACAGGAAGCGCCACAGGAACAGGAGCCCGCGCACCACGAGCTCGCCGCACAGCGCCATCCAGATGCCGGCGAGGCCAAGGTCGAAGTGCACGCCAAGGAGCCAGGCGGCCGGCAATCGCACGCCGTAGCAGGAGATCACCGTGATGACGAGGCATGCCGTCGTGTCGCCGACCCCGCGCAGCCCGTTGCGGATCACCATCGAGAGCGCGAAGAAGACCTGCACGATGCCGCAGATGAACAGCAGCTTGGGCGTCTCGGCGAGGTGCACAGGCTCGCGGCTGATGAGCCGGGTGAGGGGCTCGCCGGCCAGCATGAAGACGATGCCCATCAGGCCCATGATCGTGATGCCGATCCAGGTGCACGCCCAGATTGCCCTCCGGGCCTTGCGCACGTTGCCAGCGCCCGCGTACTGGCCCGCGAGCGCGCCTGCCGCGATGCCCATCGCAAACCCGGGCAGGAAGCTGAACGCCTCCCACTGCACCGCGATCATGTGCGCGCCGACGAGCCCGCCCGCCTCCTCGCTCGACGCTCCGCGCCGGATTGCCACCATGCCGATGAACATCAGCACGAAGAGGTTGACTGCCCACATCGCGATGCCCTCGGCGAAGTTCGGCAACCCGACGCGCGCGATGCGCCATCCCATGCGGCGGTCGACGGCCAGGTGGGCCCGATCGGGCTTGAATCCGCTCACGCCACGGAAGATGGCGCGCACGGTCAGGGCCGCACCGACGATGTAGCTGAGCGCCGTGCCCGCAGCGATCCCGAGCACGCCCCACTCGTTCGCGTCGAGGGGAAGGAGCTTCGGGATCTCCATGCCGAGCATCGCGCCCTCGACGCCCGAAAGCACCCATGTCGCGATCACGTTGATGACATTGACGATGATGGCGATGGTGCTCGGAGCCGTGGTCTCGCCCGCGCCGTGCAGGCACATGGACCCGACCGTCATCACGCCGGCGAAGGGCATCGCCACGGCGAGCACGCGCACGTACTGCACGCAGAACTCGAGCGAGCGGCCCTCGAGCCCCGACACCTGCGCCAGCGGCACCACGATCCACCACAGGGCCACGCCCACCAGCGCACCCCAGGCCACGCTCAGCAGGAGCGCGGTGCCCGCCGCGCCTTCCGCCTCTGCCCGGTTCCCCGCGCCCATCGCGCGCGCGATGATCGCCTGCCCGCCGACGCCCAGGCCCGCCATGGCGATGCCGATGAACCACCCGACGTATGACCCGATCCCGATCCCGTCGAGCGCGGGCACGACGGTGCCCTCGGGCAGGAATCCGGCGACCATCTTGTCCACGAGGCCCACCGCTGCGGTCATCAGCTGCTGCAGGAGCACGGGCAGCGCGAGCAGCCAGATGGCTGAGCCCATCGAGCGCCCCGCGAGCTTGCCGCTGCGGATCTCCCCGTCGCGTGAGGCCTCTGCCTCCTCGACGGCGAGCACCGCATCAGGCGGATCGTCCGGGCTTGCCGCTGTCGTCGCGGGGTCGGTCTCCCTCAAGACCGTCTCACTTCACGCCCGCGCCAACGTTGCCGAACGGCGCCGGAGCCGTCGCGCCATCGGAGTAGGTGCTCTTGGCGCCGCGCGAGGCGAGGCCCGCCGGCACGCCCGGGGACTCGAACTTGGGGATGTCCCAGAAGACGA
>JBIIIL010000255.1:0-3630 GCA_044234825.1 Phycisphaerales bacterium | reverse complement strand
CAATCCCAAACGCCTGAGCCGTCGTGGGCTTGCGGTCCAGGTCATGTCTGCACGAGGGCTCGGCGAGAGCAAACTGCTCGCCAGGAATGCTGATGCGCTGGTCAAGGTCGAGGCGAACTTGATCTTCCGAGGCTCCATCCTGCCGGTGCAGCGTCGGGCTGTTTCGCACACGACGGCTCAGGCGTTTGGGATTGAGCTGATGGTGCCCTGTCTCGCTCTCGACGAGCTCTACGGAAGCAAGTTGGTGGCTGCGCTTGACCGTCAGCACCCTCGGGATTTGTTCGATGTGCAGATCATGTACGAGACCCACGGGCTCACGGATGCGATGGTCCAGTGCTTCGTGCTGTACTTGGCGGGACACAATCGGCCGATGCACGAGGTCCTGTGCCCATCCCGTAAAGACATGGGTCACGAGTTCACTGCGTCATTCGTAGGCATGTCACGCGAGCCGGTTGAGCTCGTTCATCTCGAAGCAGCGCGCGAGAGGCTGATGGCAGAGCTCCCGCGGCGCCTCTCTCGGGCCCAGCGCGACTTCCTCGTCAGTCTGGCCCGGGCAGCACCCGACTGGTCGCTAGCCGGATGGCCGCATGCACGCCAACTCCCGGCGATCCAATGGCGCCTCAAGAACCTCGAGTCGTTCCGACGCCGGCGTCCGCTCGAGTGGGCACGCCAGATCGAGGCGCTGGAATCGGTGCTCAGGTAGTGAGTTGTGTCACGTGCGGTGGGTGTGCCGCAGGAGCGGCGGGAATGTCAAGCCGCGGCGCGCTGTGCGCCGATTGATCTGGTGCGGGGTCGCGGTCTCCGCGGAGATGTCTTTGCCGGAGACGCTGGGATGAGATCAACGATTGTTGTGATGTTGGTGGCGGGGATGTCGTGCGTAGCCGTGTACGTCGGCTTCGGTCCGCGGGAGGTGCCAGCGGCGGAGTCGGTGCGTGCGGCGCACGGCGTCGATCTTGAGTTGCCCCCGCGTGTACCCGTGCGGCTTGGTGGATTCGTGCCGTGGCGGGAGTGGTCAGGCGACGGGCTGCACCAAGTCCGCTGGAACAACGCGCGGCTCCCGTGGATCGGGGAACCGGAGGAGTGCCGTGCGCTGTGGGAGTCGCGGCCGGCGTGTGATCATCCGGGGTGGGAGGGGATGTCGCTCTGCAGCGATTCCGACGATGACGACCTGATCACGGTCATGACCTGCGCAGAGTGGGCTGCGGGGATCAAGGCGGGGAGGTACGCGAGGACCACCTACGACATCACCCAGGAGTCGTTCTTCATCGCGACAGACGGGGTGCTCTCGGCAATCGCGCACGCGCGGCCATCGCCACGCAGTACCTGGTCCAAGCTGGATCTCCAGGCGCTGGTCTACGACCTGCTTCCGCCACCCGTGGAGCGCGACACCATCAGCCGCTGGCATGACGAGCAACTCGCCTGGCACATCAGCGACAACACGATCTACCGCGAGACGGAGATGTGGCAGGAGTGGATCGAGCCTGTTGTGTTCGGCGACATCGACGGTGATGGGTGGGAAGACATGATCGCGTTAAGCGGCGGGTATGCGCGGCATGGCACGATGCGCGGGTACGACATGCGCGCGTTCACACGCCGGGGCGATGGCCGGCTCATCGAGATCTCGGTGCGGCTGCCCACCCACATGCCCAGCGAGGCAGATCGCCAGCGGCAGGTCGATGCGTGGACCGCGAACTACGGGTTGCCGGAGGGTCAGCCGATCGAGCTGCGCGGCCGCTGCGACTGCGGCGATGCCGAGCACGGGATGCGCATGACCGTCAGTGCGATCGGTGGAATCCTGGAAGGGGAGTACCGGTGCGCGCGCAAGCGCACGAGCCTGCCCATCAACGGATGCTTGGCGGGTGGGGGTGCGCGGACCCGAGGCGCCGCCGCGACAGGCGCCGCCGACGCTCAGGTCGCCGGCAAGGGCCAGCTCGCCGAGTTCGGCATCGACGAGGCGCCCACGGCGCAGCTCTACTTCGACTGGAGCATCGCCGACGGCGCGCTCACCTTCACCGGCTATCGGTGCGGCACCGGCCACATGGAGACCGACGACTTCAAGGTGGCGGGGCGGGTGCCGACGTTGCGGAGTGGTACGTAGCGACCCGGCCCCTGAACGAACAGCTGGCGCGATCTGCCGTGGAGCAGCCGCAGTACCGTCCCGCCATGGACGAGATCATCAGATTCGTGCTGGGCGGCATCAACCTCTGGGCGCCGGCGGTGACGCTCGTGTGCGGCACGGTTGCGGCGGTGCGCGCTGGCGCCGCCGGTGCCAGAACCGCCCGTACGGGGCCCGGCCTCGTCGGCATCACCCGCCGCCTCTGGTGCGACTCCACGCTGCGGTGGTTCTGCTTCTGGGTGCTGGGCATCTACGGCGTGCACGGGTTCGTGATGCACCTCTTCTTCTCCGACTTCACGGCGAAGCTCATCGGCTGGCCCAACAGCCCGTTCCAGTTCGAGGTGGCATACGCGAATCTGGTGTTCGGCGTGGTGGGGCTCGTCGCGTTCTTCCGCCCGCGGCGCGACTTCACGCTCGCCGCCGTGCTTGGCTTTCTCGTGTGGTTCGGATGCGACGGCATTGGCCACGTATGGTCGCTGCTGGCGCAGGGCGATACCGCGCAGTTCAACGCGGGGTCGATCCTGTACACCGACCTGCTGCTGCCGGTGGCGGGAGTGCTGCTCTACATCGGGGCTGGTGGTACCGACCAGGGGACGCACCACGCGGCCCATTCGGCCGCACGCGCACCAACTGGCCCGGCTGTCCCAAACTCCTCTCCATATAGAGGGACCACCGGCATCGAGGCCCTCCAGGCCGCCGTGCTCAAGTTCGCGCACGAACGCGACTGGCAGCAGTTCCACGACCCAAAGAACCTATCGATGGCCGTGGCCGTCGAGGCGGGGGAGCTGATGGAGCACTTCCGATGGGTGCGCAGCGACGAGTCGCGCGCGGTGCTTGCGGACATGCGCACCCGCGAGGCCGTGGAGCACGAGGTCGCCGACGTCATGATGCTGCTGCTCGAGTTCGCGGCGAGCACGGGCATCGACGTCACCCGCGCCGTCGAGGCCAAGCTTGCGATCAATGCGCAGCGCTACCCAGTCGACAAGTCCCGCGGTCGCGCCACGAAGTACGACCGGCTGGATGATGCGCGGTAGCGGGGCCAGCTAGCCGCCCGTGCGACCAGCATTACGGCCCGAAGAGAGCTTCCGCCCCGTACTGCGCTTGCTCGCTCTGCGCTTGCTCACTCTGCTTGTGGGCCGCCGGTCGCCACCACCGGTTGCAGGCTTGACGTCAAGCACTAGCCCGAATGCGCGAATCAGCTTGAGCACGGTCTCGAAGCGGGGGTGTGCCTTCGGTGCCAGCGCCTTGTAGAGGCTCTCTCGCCCGAGCCCTGCGGACTGCGCGACCTTGCCCATGCCGCGTGCTCGGCACGCGTCGAAGAGCGCGCGAAGGATCTCGTCCATCGAGCCTTCCTCGAAGTGCACCGCAAGCCACGCAGCGATCTCCTCGTCCGTTCGCAGGAAGTCGACGACGTCGAAGGGGACCAGTAGTGGACGACGACGTGCCATGAGGAAGCTCCGTGTGAGGCTCAAGCTAGGTGATGAACTCCGGAGTAGCCCCGAAGCCCTGCTGAT
>JBIIIL010000047.1:0-13575 GCA_044234825.1 Phycisphaerales bacterium | reverse complement strand
CTGTGGGCGGCGCTCCTCGCGGGCACGCTGGCGGACCTGACGGACCCGGCAATCTCAGGGCCCGTCGCGCCGCTGTACCTGCTTGGACCCCACGCGCTCGGGCTTGCGCTCGGCACGGTGGCGGTGATCCAGATCCGCGGTGCCCTCAAGAAGCGCAGCCTGCTGGTGCTGATGACCGGGACGCTGGCCGTCGGACTCCTCTCGGATGTGGTGTGGACCTTCGTGTGGGCGCTTCGCGGGTGGTTCCCGCAAGGTTCGACCCCTTGGGGCGATGGCGCGGCGCTCGGCGCGCTGGGCGGAGAGGCCCTGTGCACCGCGCTCTCGGCATGCGCGGCGCTGCCGCTGGGTTGGGCGCTGCTGAAGCTGATGCCGTGGTGGTCGTTTCCCGCGACGGCCGGAGGGGCGCGCTTTGCCGTAGCCTCGCGGGCGTGACGGCCGTGGCACCGATCGCGCTCTTCGACGACGGGCTATGCGGGTTTGGCCCGCTCTCTGACCTGCGGGCGGCCTTCGACCAGCGGCTTGGGATCCTCACGGCGGTGGAGCGCGGTGCCGCCATCGGTGCGCTCGCATCGCTCTGGCCCTCCGCCGAACTGGAGGCCTGCACGCGCGAGAGGCACCCCGCTGTGCATGTCCGGGGGCTCGGTGCGGATGCGGAGGTGCTGTGCATCCACGGTGCATGCGCAGACTGGTCGCGCGCGATCTCGCTGGCGACGGGCGACGCGATCGCAGATGCAGACGGGCAGCTCGTCGCCTGCCGTGTGCCGCGCGAGGCGGCAGCGCGCCTGCTCGCGGCCGCCGGACGCGGTCCGCTCGACGCGCGTGGGGTCGCGTCCCGGGTGCACGCGGCCACCCGCACGGAGGTGCCGATCCGGACCCCGTGGGACCTGCTGAATGGCCTTGATGCCGCCATGCGCGCAGATGCGGCACTGCTGGCTGCAGCGGCTGGCATGAGTCGCTGGCGCGCGGGCTCCGGTCCTGCGGGCGGGCTCCCCGCGGGGGTCACGGTGATGGGAGACGCGCACGTCGTGGTGCACGAGCGCGCCCAGGTGTGGCCCGGCGCCGTGATCGACGCGACTGGCGGCCCGGTGGTGATCGGCGACGGCGCGACTGTCCGGCCGGGCGCGGTGCTCGTGGGTCCCGTGGCGGTGCTCGCGGGCTCGACCGTCGCGGAGCGCTCGCTGATCAAGGCCCGCACCGTGATCGGGCCCGCGTGCAAGGTCGGCGGCGAGATCGGATCGTGCGTCTTTCACGGCCACTCGAACAAGGTCCACGACGGGCATCTTGGCGATGCCGTGGTGGGCGAGTGGGTGAACATCGGGGCCGGCACATGCAACTCGAACCTGCTCAACACCTATGGTGAGGTGATGGCACGGCTCGAGCGCAGCGCACCGATCAGCCGCACCGGGCGCATCTTCTACGGCTGCACCATCGGCGATCACGCGAAGATCGCGATTCTCACCGCGATCGGCACCGGCACATCCATCGGCACGGGCGCGATGGTCGCCGTCGCACGGCCTCCGCAGGTGGTCGACCGCTTCGCGTGGCTCTCTCCGGAGCGGGACACCTCGTTCCGCTGGCCAAAGTTCGAGGAGGTGATGCGCGCGGCGATGGCTCGCCGCGGCGCAGCTCCCGGTCCGGGACTCCTCGAGCGGCTCCGTCACCTGCATGCGGCATCGGCTGCGGGGTCGTGATGGGCACGGTCCGCGCGCCCAGTGCCGGCGTTGCCCCTTCCGCGCACGAGCCGATGAGGCCCGGCGGACGTGATGCCGAGGAGCTGGCGCGCGAACTTGCCGCGCTGACCGCGGGCGAGGTGCTCTTCGACGCGCACAGCAGGATGCTGTACGCGACGGATGCCAGCATCTACCAGGTCGAGCCGATCGGCGTCGTCACCCCGCGCACCGTCGAGGAGGGCGAGCGCGTCATGCGCCACTGCGCCGCCCGGGGCGTCCCCGTGCTTCCGCGCGGAGGAGGCACCGCGCTCGCGGGCCAGAGCGTCAATCGCGCCGTCGTCGTCGACTTCAGCCGCCACTGCCGGCAGATCATCTCGATCGATGCGGCGAGGCGCCGCGCCGTCGTGGAGCCGGGCGTGGTGCTTGACCAGCTCAACCGCGCCGCAGCGCCGCACGGCCTGCGCTTCGGCCCTGATGTGGCCACCGGCTCGCATGCCACCATCGGCGGCATGGTGGGCAACAACTCCTCGGGGGCCAACTCGATCCTCTACGGGCGGACCGTGGATCACGTGATCGCGCTCGATGTGGCGCTGCCCACCGGCCAGACGGCACGACTCGAGCGCGGCTCGTGCGACCGCGATCCTCGGCAGCGCGCGATCGCGGAGCGGCTTGCGGCGATCGTGCTGCCGATGGCTGGCGAGATCGATGCGCGCTACCCCAGGATCCTCCGCCATGTCGACGGGCTCAACCTCGACATCCTGCTGAGGCAGCTGCGCGAGTCGACGCCAGGGACGTTCGACGCGGTCAACCTTGCGCACCTTGTCTGCGGATCGGAGGGCACGCTGTGCACGATCCTGCGGGCAGAGGTGGCGCTCGTGCCCGTGCCTGCGGCCATCGGGCTTGCAATCGTGGGTTTCGGCGGCGTTCCCGAGGCGCTCGCGCCGCTGGGCCAGATGCTGGCCACGCGGCCATCTGCGGTGGAGCTCGTCGACGATGTGGTGATCGCCATGGCCCTGCGCAACACATCGCACCGCAGCGATGTCGAGATCATGCCGCGGCCGGGCGGCACCCTTCCGGGCGCCGTCATGTACGTGCAGTACTTCGCGGATGGCCCTTCGGAGATCGACGCGCGCTTCGCGCAGCTGAGGGACGCGTTGCCGGGCGCGGTGATCGCCGAGTACCGCGACGGTCCGTCCATGGAGCGCGCGTGGCGGCTGCGCAAGGCGGGGGAGCCGCTCCTGCACGCCGTGCCCGGCCACCGCAAGCCGGTGACGTTCGTGGAGGACACGGCCGTCGATCCTGCGCGCCTGCCTGCATTCGTCGAGGAGTTCCGGCAGATCGTGGCGCGCCACGGCACGACGGCGGCCTACTACGCGCACGCGAGCGTCGGATGCCTGCACATCCGCCCGCTGATCGCGCTTGACGACCCGAAGGACCTCAGCGCGATGGTCGCGCTGTCCGCCGAGGTCGCCGACCTCGTCGTGCGCCATGAGGGAGCGCTCTCCGGGGAGCATGGCGATGGTCGCGTCCGCACGCCGCTGCTTGACCGGGTGCTCGGGCCCTCCGTGTGCGAGGCGATTCGCCGCGTCAAGGCTGTGTTCGATCCGCAGGGCGTCATGAACCCAGGCAACCTGACGCAGACGAGCGATCCCGGTCGCATCGTGATGAGCCTGCGCGTGCGCCCCGATGACGCGCACTTCGCGCACGTGCCGGCCGGCACCGAGACTGCCTTCGCGTACGGACCGGAGGGCGGCTTCGCGCACGCGGTGTCGTCGTGCAACGGCGCGGGGCTCTGCCGGCGGCTCTCGCCCGCCGGCGGCACCATGTGCCCGAGCTACCGAGCGACGCTCGACGAGCGGCACTCGACGCGTGGGCGCGGCAACGCGCTCCGCCTGGCGGCCACCGGCCAGTTCGGCGCCGATGCCGGTGCGGATGGCGCGGCGGGCCGGTGGAACGATCCGTCGACGCTCGAGACGCTTGGGCTGTGCCTCTCGTGCAAGGCCTGCAAGTCGGAGTGCCCGAGCAACGTCGACATCGCCAAGCTCAAGGCGGAGTACCTGCACCAGGGGCACCGCGCGCGTGGAGGCATCGACTGGCGCACGCGCATGCTGTCCGGCGTCCGTGCGCTGTCGCGCCTCGCGTCCGCGATGCAGCCGGTGGCCGGCTCCTTCGCGCGGACCGCGCTGGCGCGAAGGTTGGCGTCCGCCGTCATGGGCTTCGATGCGAGGCGGTCGCTGCCGCCGGTGGGGGCAAGCCTGTTCCGTTGGGCTCGGCGCAGGCGTGCCGCAGTCAACACGAGCGCGCCAGCGGTGATCCTCTTCGGCGACTGCTTCAGCGCGTACGGGGAGAGCGACATCGGGCGCAGCGCCGTCGAGCTGCTTGAGGCATTCGGCTACCGCGTGGTCGTCGCCGATGCGGGATGCTGCGGACGGGCGGCCATCTCCTGCGGTGCGCTCGACGATGCGGCGCGCATGATCGGGCGGGGCGCCGCGTCGCTCTCGGCGCTTGCGGACGGATGCGGCGCGCGGGCCATCCTCCTGCTCGAGCCCTCGTGCCACTCGGCGCTTGTCGATGACTGGGCAGACCTCCGCACCGGCGCCGACCCCGCCGCGATTGCGCGCATCGCGTCGATGTCGCACCCGGTCGACGTGTGGCTCGATGCGCATTGGGACGCGCATCCGCGACGACCGCAGTTCAGCGCGGCGGGGGAGGCATGCGACGTGCATGTCCACTGCCACCAGAAGGCACTGCTGGGCACCGCCGGCGCGAGTGGCCTGCTGCGCAGGATCCTGGGCGCCAACGTCCGCACCCTTGAGACCGGGTGCTGCGGCATGGCGGGTGCGTTCGGGTTCGACAGGGAGCGCTACGACCTGTCGATGCGGATCGGCGAACTTGGGGTGCTGCCGGCGGCTAGGGCCCTGCGCGCGGGATCCGTGATGGTCGCGGCGGGCACGAGCTGCCGCCATCAGATCCGCGATGGGGCGTCCGTAGAGGCCCTTCACCCGGTGCAAGTTGCCCATAAGGCGCTGGTGCGGGATCGAAGTCCCTGACCGCGCTAGGATTGCCGGAATGTCCCCAACGGGAACCGGACCAACCCCTTCCTTCGACATCGACACCGCGGCGGTGGACCTCTCCGAGGCCACGGTGCTGGTGGTGGACGACAACGAGCAGAATCTGGAGCTGGTCCAGGCCTATCTGGAGTCGCTGCCGTGCCGGATCGTGGCGGCCCGGGACGGCCTTGAGGCCATGGCGGCGATCGAACGGGAGAAGCCCGACTTGGTCCTCCTCGATGTCATGATGCCTCGGATGTCGGGGTTTGAGGTCTGCCAGAAGGTGAAGTCGAACCCTGCGACCCGCGACACCGTCGTGGTCATGGTGACCGCCCTGCATGAGGTCGGGGACATGGAGCGGGCGGTCGAATGCGGCTGCGACGACTTCATCTCCAAGCCGGTCAACAAGGTGGAGCTGGTGGCCAGGACGACGGGTCTCCTGAAGCTGCGCCTTGTCAAGCGCAAGCTGGCGCAGTTCCTGGCTGGCGACTCGTCCCGCTAGGTTCGAGTGCGCCTCGGCGCGCCGAGTGGCGCACCGGCGGCGCAGCTGATGGTGCGGCAACCCATCCAATGGCAACGCTCCGCCTCATGCGCGTCCGTGCGCATGCCGCGGCTCGTCGCCAGGGGTCGCTTCGGATCTTCGGTTCAGGCCGCGCTGCGATAGACGATCGCAGGGGTGTCGGCGAGTCGCTCCCAGCACAGGGAGTCGGCGCTCGCGTCGGATGTGCGGCACAGGCGCTCGAGGTAGCTCTCGAGCTGGGGGACCTCAAAGCAGAGCAGCCATGCCCTGTCCGCTGTCGGGTTCGCCTCAATCACGGCGTCGACGAGTCGCGAGTGCGTGTTGGCCGAGGACGTCGTTGGGGTTGCATCCATGCGGGCAAGTCCATCGGCGTTGGCGCGTGCGGTCATGGAGGTGATAAATGCCTCTTGGGTGCCGTGGGGTGCCCGCCCATGCCGTGGAGCACAGGCGGCCGACGAGCGATGGCGGACCGTGGCCCGTCGACACACCATCCCTAGTGGTCACGACCAGGGGCGTGGGGCACGCAAAATCTTCGTGGCGCACGTCCGCTTCTACACTCGCCGTCCCATGACCCCGATCCCGTACCGGACTGCACCGCTCCCCTCTACGGCCATGCCCACGGGCATCTCGTACATCGTCGGGAACGAGGCGGCGGAGCGGTTCTCCTTCTACGGGATGAAGGCCATCCTCATGGTCTTCATGACGCAGTTCCTGCTCACCTCGACGGGCAAGACCGCCTACATGACCGAGCCCGAGGCACGCGAGTGGGTCGCCTGGTTCGTCGCGAGCGCGTACTTCTTCCCGGTGATCGGCGCCATCATCGCCGATGCGCTGCTCGGCAAGTACCGCACGATCCTCCTGCTCTCGTGGCTGTACTGCGCAGGGCACCTTGCGCTCGCGATGATGGACCTGCCGCCGAAGGGGCTGCAGGCCACGATGGAGCCCAAGTCGTGGCTCATGGCGGGGCTGTTCCTGATCGCGCTCGGCTCGGGCGGCATCAAGCCATGCGTCTCGGCTCACGTCGGTGACCAGTTCGGCGAGACCAACAAGCACCTGCTGGCGCGCGTCTTCGGCTGGTTCTACTTCTCGATCAACTTCGGGTCCTTCTTCTCGACGCTGCTGACGCCGTGGCTGCTCGACCGCTACGGCGCGGGCTGGGCCTTCGGCGTGCCCGGGATCCTGATGGCGATCGCGACCGTCGTGTTCTGGATGGGACGCCACAAGTTCGTGCACATCCCGCCTCGCGGCATGGGATTCGTGCGCGAGACGTTCTCGGGCGAGGGCCTCGTGACGATCGGCAAGCTGGCGCCGATCTATGCCTTCGTGGCGGTCTTCTGGGCCCTCTACGACCAGACGGGCGGCGCATGGGTCATGCAGGCGCAGCAGATGGACAGGAACTTCCTGGGCGTCGACTGGATGGAGTCGCAGGTGCAGGCGATCAACCCGCTGCTGATCCTCATCTTCATCCCGCTCGCGTCCTATGTGGCGTTCCCGCTGGTGGGCCGCGTGTTCACGCTGACGCCGATCCGCAAGATCGGGATCGGGTTCTTCCTGACCGTGGCCGCGTTCAGCGTCTCCGCCATCGCCGAGGAGCGGATCGCCGCATCTCAGGCGCAGTTCCGCGTCAGCGTCGATGCGGCGATGGCGCGCGGAGATGTCGACATCGAGCGCACCATCAAGGCGCTGCAGGACGAGCGCCTGAATGCGGTCGCCGCTGCGCTCGCGTCGGCGAGCGGCATGCGCGAGGGTGCGCCTGCGGGCCAGCAGCCTGCGCCCGACGCGTCCGCGATGGCAAGAGCGCTCACCGAAGGCGGCGTCGTGATCAGCCGGTCCGGGACCGTGGAGCGCGCCTCGAGGCCATCGATCGCGTGGCAGCTTCTTGCGTACGTCATCATCACCGCCGCCGAGGTGCTGGTGTCGATCACCTGCCTCGAGTTCAGCTACACGCAGGCGCCGCCGCAGATGAAGTCGTTCATCATGAGCCTCTACCTGCTCAGCGTCTCTGCCGGCAACGTGATCATTGCGCTCGTCAACCGGTTCACGAAGGACGCGGACGGCAACTCGACGCTGCCCGGCGCCGACTACTACTGGTTCTTCACGGCCATGATGGCTGTTGCCGCGGTCCTCTTCATCGTGGTCGGGCTGCTGTACAGGCCGCGCGACTACATGCAGACCGAGCAGGCTGCGGAGCCGCATGCCCCAAGCCGGCCGCCCGAATGAGCCGCGATGCCACGCCGCCGGCACGCCTGATCCGCCTGCGGAGGCCACCGCGGATCGTCATCGACGACTCCGTGTTCGTGCCTGCGGTCCCGCGAGACGATGTGGACTCCGCGTGGGCCGGCATCGTGGCCGGCAACTCCCGCTTCACGGATGGCGAGTGCCTGCACGTCGTGGGTGTCCATCGTGACGGCCATGGCGGCGCAACGATCCACGCGGTGCGCTCGAGCTACCGCATGGGCGCGGTGCGGCGGCGCGGCGTCGAGACCGGATTCCGGGGGCTTGGCACCAAGGCGATCGCCCATGTGGCCGGCCAGGTCCTGCTCGGGCGCCGTTCCGCGCATGTGAACGCGTATCCGGGCCTGTGGGAGTTCGCGCCGGGCGGTGGGGTGGAGATCGGCGAGGCGCCGGAGGTCGGCATCGTGCGCGAGCTCATGGAGGAGTGCGGCGTTGCCGCGGCCGGGCCTGCACGGGCAGTGGCACTGCTCTTCGACCCATGCGTCAGCGCGTGGGAGATCGTGCACGATCTGGTCATGGCCGCGCCGCCGGACGCAGCGCCGGGCTGGGAGTACTCGGAGCTTGCGATGCGCGATCCGCGCGCGCTGCCTGAGGGGCTTTCCCCGTGCGCTGCGCAGATGTGCGCGGTGCTGGACTGGTGTGACGTCTCGAACCGCACCCGAGGCGGGTGATCCGGGCGATCTGCCTGCAGGGCCGATCTGCCTTCAGGGCTGGTCTGCCTTCAGGGCTGATCTTGGGTGTCTGGCGCCTCCGCGAGGCTGAGCAGCAGCGCATCGAGGGATGCGTCTCCCTCGGGTGCCTTGACCCAACGCACGCTGCGCGTCGCATTCGTCACGTACTGGCTCGCGGACCTGCGGGTGCGGCGCGTCGCGGCGTCATCAAGCGTTGCGGTCAGCGTGCCCGTCAGCGACGCCGGGCTCATGAGATCCTGGAATCCGGGCGTACACGCGATGAGCGACATGTTGGAGCCGACGAGCTCAAGCGAGAACTCCGGATCCCCGAGCTCCCCGTCAGGCCACGCAAAGCCGCCGCCGCCGTAGACGCCGAGCTCGTTGCCGGCGAGCACCACCAGCCTGATGCTCGTGTTCGTCGCCGTAGGGTCCACTGCGGTGCGACCCGCCTTCGGCACCCAGATGAGGTTCACGTGCAGCACATAGCCGTACACAGGCGTGCCTGGCTCGACCGTCGCGAAGTCGACATCGCTGAGGATCAGCGAGGTCTGCGCGGACTCCTGGGCATACGTGCCGACGCCGAGCGACGGACGGAGGGTCCGGGTAGTCCCGCCGAGGCTCGTCATCTCGACTGTGCCGACTTGGTCGACCGTTCCGCAGCCGCCGAGAAGGGCCGTCGCGGCCATGGCCCACAGACTCGCTCCGCATGTCCCGTGGTCACGGCGCATGAGTCTTGCGACAGGCATCAGTGGGACTGCCAGCGGTGCGGCGAGGGGTCACTGCGGCCGGGCGGTGCGGGGAGGCAGCCCGGTCGGCCCGAGCGGGCTCGACGAGCGGACTGCACCGCGCACGCTGGATCCTGGCCCGAGCACTGCCGCAAGGCCGAGCGCAGATACCGCATCGCGCTCCACGATGCCGCGAAGCGATGCGCGTGGAATCGCCGGCAGCGGCGTGCCGAGCGCGTACGAGTTGAGCGACAGGATCGTCTCGACCGCCGAGGCCGGGCGCTCGAAGGGGAACCCGCTGCCGAGCATGATGCGGTCAATCACGCCCAGCGACGATGCGCTGAGCAGCACGCCGTACAGCTGCCACGGCCGTGACACCATGCCCGAGGTGTCGGCGAACACGCCTGCATGCTTGGACATCAGGACCAGCGCCTCGTCCACCCACGGGAAGCCGATCTCGCCGAGCACCAGCTTGAGGCGCGGGAACGACCGCATCACCTCGTCGAATGCGGCTGGACGGTCGAACTCCATGATGCAGCTCGCCGTGGATCGACCCAGTCGCGCGGCAAAGACGGGCAGCCCGAGCGCCTCGCAGCGCTCGTAGAGCCGCATCGCGGAGGAGTTGGCGGCATGGAATCCCTGCGCCGACGGCGAGATTGACACGCCGACGAGGCCAAGTGCGCGCGCACGCTCGAGCTCGTCCAGGGCCTCGCTGGCGAGAGGGTCGATGCCGGCGATGCCCAGCATGCGGTCGGGATGCCGCCGCACATGGTCCGCCACGAACTCGTTGGGCACCAGCGCCCCGAGCATGTTCGAGCGGAATCCGTGGACCAGGGTCACCGTCTCGCACGCGGTCTCGCGCGCGTGCGCGGCGATCGTGCCGTCCAGCTGCGTCGATGACCCGCCCGGGGCGCCGCCGCGGCGCACGGCATCGGACAGCTCCATGCCGAGCTGGTCTGGCGAGTGCCAAATCCGGGTGAGGACGTCGACGATCATCGGGACGGGCCGAGTGTAGTGACTTCGGGCGCGGTGGCGGTGGTGGCCACGCACACGCCGAAGGTCAGGGGGTGCTGCCGGACCTGGGCGAACCCTGCATCCCGAACCGCCGCCGCAAGGGCCGCGGGGTCGAGGAACGACGCGACGCTCGCCGGAAGGTAGCGGTATGCGCCCGACCTGTCGCGGGCGATGAGGCTCGCGGTCATCGGCATCACCCTGCGCGTGTACAGGTCGTTGAGCCAGCGCAGCACGGACTGCTTGGGCTGGCCGAACTCGAGTATGACAAGCCGTCCGCCGGGGGCAAGCACGCGCCTGAACTCGCGCAGGGCCCGCGCGGGATCGGACACGTTGCGTATGCCGAAGGCGATCGACACCACGTCGAATGAGGCATCCGAGAATGGGAGGTTCATCGCATCGCCCTCCATGAAGGACGCCTCCGAGGGCGTGGACTTGCAGCGCGCCACGTCAAGCATCTGAGGGGTGAAGTCGAGCCCTGTCACCGATGCGGGCGCCGGCCGCGAACGGGCGAAGGCCAGCGTGAGGTCTCCGGTGCCGCAGGCCACGTCGAGCACACGGTCCGTGGGACTCGGATTGGCCAGGCGGACGGCGGCGCGCCGCCATGCCTGGTCCTGCCAGAACGAGTGAAGTCGATTGTTCAGGTCGTAGCTGGCCGCGATCGCGGAGAACATCCTCTGCACGCGCTCTGCCTTGTCGCGGCGCTCATGCGGATTGCCTGAAAGCGTGTCGGTTGTCCACGCGGCATCTGGGGCGGATCCAGGCGATTGGGCCATTGGGCGATGGTAGGCAGAGGCGCCAATAACGGCCGACTTCGGCGGAATCTGGACGCCAATAACGCCACCGGACGCCCAAATCGGGCGCGCATCCCACAGAGCCTCATGCCGCGCCGATCTCAAGCGGACCATGCAACAGGACATTGCCATCGAGCGTCTCTTCCAGTCCCTGATCGCCGGCGACCGAAATGGCGCGCGCGAGCTCGTGTCCGAGTACCTCGCGAGCGGCAACCGCAGCGAGGATCTCGCGATCGACGTGCTGTGGCCCTCGATGCAGACGCTCTTCCAGATGTGGCGCAACGACCAGCTGTCGACGCTCGCGCACCGCTACGCGACCCGCCTGATGCGCACGATCGTGGACCAGGCGCAGGCGAGCTACGCCCAGGCGCCGCGCAACGGCCGCCGCGTCATCCTGGCCTGCGGCGCCGACGAGACCGAGGACATGGCGGCGCAGCTTGCCGCGGACTTCCTTGAGGCTGCGGGCTACGAGGTGCTCTTCGCCGCCAGCGGCGTCGCCAACGACGAGCTGCTTGCCGAGACCGGCACGCGGCGCCCGGATGCGCTCGTGATGTTCGCGGCAGGTGCGTCCGATGCCCCACGCATCAGGCAGCTCATCGACACGATCCACGCGATCCGCGCCACCCCCGGCATGCCCATCATCTGCGGCGGGGGCGTGTTCAACCGGGCACCCGGACTGGCTGAGGAGATCGGCGCCGATGGCGTTGCCACAGACCCCGTGTCGCTGGTGCGGCTCGTGGACGAGAAGCTCGGCATCCGCGCGGCGACCCCGGCGGGCAAGGGCGCGAAGGCGGCCGAGTACCGGATCGGCGAGCGCACCGAGGCGCGCATCGTGCGCCGCGCCCGGGCCGCGACCGCCTGAGGCAGAGGACTTCATGGTGCAGCGCTGCGCAGCCCCGCGAGACGCGTGCGGGGCGCGCAGTGCCGCGTCACATAGGATCGTGCCATGCGCAGTTCCGCGTGTGCACTCGTGCGCCGCATGGGCAGGCACCCGGTCACGGCCGAGGTCGGTCGCAGGCTGATCGAGCGCTGCCGGTGGGTGCCAGGCGAGACGATCGCTGTCGGGTGCTCGGGAGGCGTCGACTCGTGCGTGCTGCTCGCAGCCTGTGCGGCCATCGCCGGCAGGAAGTCCTCGCGCGGTGCGGTCGTGGCGATCCACGTGAACCATCACCTCAGGCCAGACGCCGACTGTGACGCAGATCATGTCGAGGCGCTCGCATGCGAGCTCGGCATTCCCTGCATGCGCAAGGATGTCCATCCGCGGCGTCAGGGCAGGGGACTTGCCTCCGACGCAAGAGATCTGCGGCACGCCGCGCTGCTCGAGGCTGCGGTCGAGTCAGGTGCATCGCACATCGCGCTTGCGCATCATGCGGATGACCGGCTCGAGACGCTGCTGATGCGGCTCGGGCGCGGTTCGGGGCTGCGCGGCCTCGGCTCCATCCCGTGGCAGCGGCGCTCCGCGCGCGGAAGTGCCGTGCGCATCGTGCGCCCGATGCTCGCGCTGGCCCGCACGGACATCATGGCGTGCGCAGAGGCGGTCGGCATCGCCTGGCGCGACGATCCGGGCAATGTCGACCCTGCATCGGCACGAGGCCTGCTCCGCACGCAGGTGATCCCGGCGCTGCGGTCGCGCTGGCCGCGCATTGCCGCTCGCGCCTCGGCCGCCGCCGATGGAGCGCGTGCGGGCGCGGCTGCGGCGCGCGCCTGGTCTGCGGCGCGGATCGGCACAGGCGCGCCCTCGAGGGACCTGCTTCGCGCGGCCGGGGCGGATCTTGGCTGCATCCTGATCGATGCGTGGCTGAGAGGAAGCGGCATCGACGCGACATGGAGCCAGGTCACGCGGATTGCGCGGGCTGCGCAGGGCACCGAGCCTCAGCCGCGGGCGTTTCCCGCCGCCGGCGCGCGCATCACCGTACGCAAGCGCGCGCTGACGCTCGATGCCGGTCGCGGTCCCGCGGGCCGCTGATCAGGGCTGGTCCGCCGCGCGCCCGCCGCCCGGCTCTGGCTTCTCAGCCACAGGCTCGTCGCCCGCATGCGGCGGCGCCGCAGGCACCGCCTCGCGGCCGAGGCAGCTCCCGAAATCCTTCTCCGTCGCGCACTTCACGCGGCCCTCCTCGACCACCAGCAGTGTGGGCCGTGCCACGAGGTATGCCTTGCCCGGCGGCAGGTCCACGAACGTGCACTGCGGGCACTCCACATCGGCCGGCTGGTCGCTCGGCAGGAGCTTCGCATCCGGATCGGGCGGCACGCGCACGGCAATCACCTTCTCGTCGGCGCGCGGTGCCGCGAAGTACTCGCGGAAGAGCGTGTGGCATGTGCCGCACCGCGGGTCGTAGAGCACCACGGCGGAGCGTCCCTCAAGCGTGAGTGCCGTGAGGGCTGGCGCGAGTCGCGCCAGCGGAGTGTCTGGCATCGTGCGGCCGGGCCACGTCGTGTAGTCGAGCTCCACAAACGTTCCGGGCGCGAGCGCGGAGGCCTTGCCAACGACGCTGCGCACGATGTCGACGCGGCTCGCGGCGGCGAATGCAGCCACGAGCGACGCGATCACCAGCATCGCCGTCCACGCCGGGCTGTGCGCACGCGGCGAACGTCCGGCGGCCGCATCCGAAGCCGCACGCGAGGCGGCTCGACCGCCAGCGCGGTCCGCAAGCAGGTAGACGAGGAACCCTGCGGCAAGCGTCCACGCGCCAGGCGAGAGCGGAGGGGGCTGCACCCCATCGCGGATCGGTGCGGCGATGGCGCTGGAGAGGGATGCAATCGCCGCGAAGGCAACGGCGCCGCCGATGACCCGGCCAATCGCGGGACCGAGGCGCCGCCGCGATCCCAGAAGCAGCGCCATCAGCGCGAACGAGCCCATTGCGCCGATCGCGATTCGCATGACAGCCACGTCATCGAGCCC
>JBIIIL010000254.1:0-3637 GCA_044234825.1 Phycisphaerales bacterium | reverse complement strand
GCCAGTCCCGCGACCTGACCAAGCGCACCACGTGATCGCAGTCCGCAGCGCATGCCATCGCCCGCTCGAGTCGGATCCATGCCTGTGCCCGCTGCAGCAGCAGCCCTCCGAGCCTGCGCATCCCCGCAGCATCGAGGTGATCGGCCCGCGCGGGCATGGCGCCCCCGGTGTCCGGAGCGCCCTCGGCCGCGAACTGGATGACGCCCGACTCGATTCGGACCTGGATCGCCTCCCCGCGGTCCGTCCCGATCGTCCGAACGGTCGGTGTGCCCTCGCCAAGGGGCCACTGCCGCAGGACCGGGCCGATGTCGCACCCCTTCGGAGGTCCCTCTTCAGGGTCAAGATCGTGTTGCCTTGAATCGCTCATGCGCGTCCGCACCGCCGTTTTCCGGCTTCTGCACACGCTATCCGCAGGTGCGGCGGCTTGGGGTGGCATTGGGGCGCCCAGTGTCCGTACCATCCCGGCAGTCCCGCATGCCGCGATCCCAAGTTCAGTCGGAGTTGCAGCTGTATCTCCGTGAGATCACGGAGACTCCGCTCCTGACGCCCGAAGAGGAGAAGACCCTCGGGTGGGCGATCATCAACGACAACGACATGGCCGCAAAGGAGCGGATGATCAAGGCGAACCTCCGCCTGGTTGTCGCGATCTCCAAGAACTACGCGCACCGCGGGCTCGCGCTCTCGGACCTCATTGAGGAAGGCAACGTCGGCCTCATCCGCGCCGTGGAGGGCTTCGATCCTGCGCTGGGCGCGCGCTTCTCGACCTACGCGTCGTGGTGGATCAAGCAGGCGATCAAGCGCACGCTGATCAACGCGGTGCAGCCGATCCACATTCCGGCGTACATGGTCGAGCTGATCTCCCGCTGGAAGCAGACCACGCGCAAGCTGGAGGAGGAGCTCGGCCGCGCGCCGAGCATGATCGAGCTCTCGAAGGCCATGAAGGTGCCGATGAAGAAGCTCCAGATCATCCGCCGGGCGGTGCGTGCCTACCACGCGCCGAGCCAGGCGCCGCGCAAGGAGGACGGCGAGGCCGTCGACTTTGCCGATCTCTTCGAGGACACCCGTCAAAAGCGCGCCGAGCGCAGCGTCGCGGAGGGCGAGGAGTTCCAGATCATCCTTCGGCTGCTCGACTCGATCGACGAGCGCGACGCGCAGGTGCTTCGCCTGCGCTTCGGCCTGCAGGGCCACGAGCCGCTCACGCTGAAGGAGATCGGCGAGATGGTCGGCCTCACCCGGGAGCGCGTGCGCCAGATCGAGGTCGAGGCGCTCCGCAAGCTCGGGCAGCAGCTCGAGGACGACAAGCCCACCCGCTTCTACCGCGAGAACCGCGGAGACCAGCCGATGCCGACACGCCGGGCGTCAAAGTCACGCCCCAAGGCCGGCGGCAACGGCAACGGCGTCCCGCACGAGTGACGCCCCGCCTCGGTGCCCAGGTCTCGCGGCATCGCGGAGCCGCAGCCGCGAATCAGCGCTTGAAGAACGGCAGCGGCTCGACGGTCGCAGGAACCGATGTGCCCCGGAGGTCCACTTCGACCTTCGTGCCGGGCTGGGCCAGGTTCGCGTCCACGAACGCCATCGCGATAGCGCGGTCGAGCGTGGGCGAGAGGCATCCGCTCGTGACGCGACCGACGGCGCGGCCGCCCGCCTTCACCTCCATGCCCTGGCGCGCGCTGCGCCGGCCCTCGAGCCCGAGCCCGACGAGCTTCTGAACCGGGCCGGCATCGGCGATGCGCTGCAGCGCGTCCTGGCCGATGAAACGGCCCGCGCGCGCATCGTCCGAGCCCTTGTCGAGCTTCACGGCGAAGCCGAGGCCCGCCGAGATCGGGTCGGTGGCCTCGTCGATCTCGTGCCCGTAGAGCGGCATGCCCGCCTCCATGCGCAGCGTGTCGCGCGCGCCGAGGCCTACCGGCTTGAGGACGCTGGTGTCGGCCTTGACGTCCTTGAGGAACATGCCCATGGCCGTACGTGCCATGCCTGCACCGAGGATCACCTCCACGCCATCCTCGCCCGTGTAGCCCGTGCGGCTGACGATCAGCTTGACGACGAGCAGGTTCTTCTGCACGAACCGGTAGCGCTTGAGCTGCGGGATCTGCGTGGACATCGTGCCCACGAGCTCCATCGCCTTGGGTCCCTGGAGCGCCACCATGGCGGTCGACTCGGTCTGGTCATCCATCTTGAACACCATGTCGCCACGGACAGCCTGGAAGTGCCGGAGCAGCTTCTCGCGATTGGACGCGTTGCACACCATCAGGTACTCGAACTCGTCGAAGCAGTACACGATGACGTCGTCGAGGCATCCGCCCTGCTCGTTGCACACGAGCGAGTAGCGGCACATGCCCGCCTCCATGCCCAGCACCTGCCTCGTGCACACCATGTCGAGGAACTTGCGCGCGTGGCGGCCGCTGAAGCGGATGCGCCCCATGTGCGAGACGTCGAAGAACCCGGCCTTCTCGCGGCAGTGCCTGTGCTCGTCGATGATCGAGCCGTAGGTGAGGGGCATCTCCCAGCCGGCGAAGTCCACCATCTTGCCGCCGTGCTCGAGGTGGAAGCCATGGAAGGGAGTTCGCCTGAGTGTGGTCGTGGACATGGAACGAGTCAGGGTACCCATGCCGCCCAACGCGGGTACCTTCCGCCCACGGTGCCAGTCCCACGCCTTCGCCACGATCTGCTCGCGGCGGCCGCTATGGTCCTTTGCTGGACGATCGCGGTCGCGGGGAGCTCTGCGGCAGCGCGTCCGGAGCTGGCCGGCCCCACGACGGCGGCTCCGGTCGCGGCACCGTCGGCCCCGGCCCCGGTCACCGCCGCTCCCCTGCTGCCCGCCGCGCCGGGGATGCTGATGTCGCCCTCGCTCGACGACGACACGCTCGCGGACCGGCCCATCTCCTCCGTGGTGCTGCGCGGGCTCGCGCGAGTCAACGAGACCGAGATCCGCAACAACCTGCGCGTGGCGCCGGGCCAGCCGTACGAGTCGCGCGCCGCGAAGGACGACGTGTCGACGCTCTACAGGCTCGGCCACTTCGCCTCCGTGTCCGCTGACGCGACGCTCCTGCAGGACGGCACCGTGCAGGTGACGTACACCTTCGTCGAGCAGCCGATCATCCGCGACATCCAGTTCGTCGGGAACAAGTCGATCTCCGACCAGGAGCTCAAGGGCACGATCGGCCTCTACGCGGGCGGCCCGCGCGACGACTTCCTCCTCGAGCGCGCGGTGCAGCGCATCCGCGACGCGTTCCGCGGGCGCGGCCACTACCTCGTCGACGTCAACGTGGACGAGACGCGGCTGCTCGAAACCGGCATCCTGATCTTCAGGATCGTCGAGGGCCCGCGCGTGCGCATCATGGAGATCGAGTTCACCGGCATCTCCGCATTCACCGCGAAGCAGCTCGGCGCGCAGATCAAGACCAAGCCGTGGGCATTCCTCTTCCAGAAGGGAAACCTCGACGAGGAGACCCTCGTCGACGACGTCGCCACGCTCGACAAGTTCTACAAGGACCGCGGATTCGTGGACGTGCGCGTCGACAAGCGCATCGACATCTCGCCGGACGGCAAGGAGGCCAAGGTCGTCTTCGTCATCGACGAGGGGCGGCCCTACCGGCTGCGCACGATCTATGTCGATGGCGCGGGAGGCGCGCGCGGG
>JBIIIL010000253.1:0-3638 GCA_044234825.1 Phycisphaerales bacterium | reverse complement strand
ACCTACCCGGGCGCGCCAGAGCTGTGCGCGACGGAGGGCACCGACAACGACTGCGACAGCGACGCGTACGAGGCCACGGACAAGTCCACGTGGTACGCGGACGCGGACAGCGACGGCTTCGGAACATCATCCTCAACGCAGCAATCCTGCGCACGGCCGACTGGGCATGTTGCAGTTTCAGGCGACTGTGACGACGGCAATGCATCTATCAGTCCTGCTGCTGCGGAGGTCTGCAACGGTGTGGATGACAACTGCTCCGGATCGGCTGACGAGGGTCTGCAGTTCAGGCCTTACTTCCTAGACGCCGATGGTGACGGATATGGCGATGCAAGCACGTCCACGACCGCGTGCGCATCCCCTGGCCCGAATTGGGTGACAGATGGCGGCGACACGTGCCCCGCCGATCCTGCGAAGCTGGCGCCCGGTCGCTGTGGTTGCGGGGTCGCCGAGACCGACTCCGACGCAGATACCGTCCCGGACTGCGTCGACAACTGCACCGCGATCCCCAATCCCTCTCAGGCCGACTGCGATGCGGATGGCTACGGGGACGCGTGCTCGAACGAGGATGACTGCAACGACAACAACCGGCCAGATTCGTGCGACATCGCCTCAGGTGGGTCGAGCGATATCGATGCCGACGGCGTACCGGACTCCTGCCAGTCGGACTGCAACCAGAATGGCCTGCCCGACTCGTACGAGGTCGACCGGGGCCTTGTCGGAGACTGCGACTCCAATGGCATCCCGGACGATTGTGAGGATGGCTACGTCGAGGGCGACACTGGCGACATGGGCCCTGTGGGGGCGGCACAGCCCGCAACAGGGCTGCTTGTAGGCCAGGGCGTCGCGTCGACCCCGGTGCAGGTGCTCATCGAAATCCGCGGCGATCTCGATTCTGTCAGCGAGTTCGTGGTGATGACGCTCAACGGACTTCCCTTCGGCGGCGATCTCTTCGCTACCGGCGGAGCAGAGTGCCCCGTGCAGCCCTCGACGACGACTCTGCAGATCTCGCAGGCAGACTGGATGGACGTGATGGCCGCGGCCACAACCGCCGGTGAGGTGCGGGTGCGGCTCATTGCAAGCGCGGATGTGTCGGCGGCCCAGTGCGGGAGCGGCCGTTCGCGCGTGTCCGTCAGCTACGGCGGTCCTGCCTACGACTGCGACCAGGATGGCCAGCCTGACAACTGCCAGCTTGCTGCGGGTCAGGGCGACTGTGACGACAATGGGATCTTCGACGCCTGCGAGCGCGGGACCATCAACGACACCGACTCTGATGGAGTGCCTGATTCCTGCGAGCGGGCCTACGGCGACTTCAACATCGACGGCGAGATCGACGGCATCGATCTCGCCTTTGTCGTCGGCACGTGGAGCGAAACGCAGGGCGGCATCTGCGACATCGACGGCGATGGCGATGTGGACGGGAACGACCTTGCGTTTGTGCTGACCCGCTGGGGCCCCGTCGTCTGGTAGCCGACCGGTCGTCTGCGCGTTGGCGTCATGAAAATGAGGCCCCGCCCGGGGAGACTGTTCCGGGTCGGGGCCAATCCAGGGTTGCTCGATCGGTGGCCGCACTGCACGCGCGCCCACCTCATGCGGCTGGTCCCGAGCGCGGTGGACGGGGAGAAGCGTCCGCGCACGGGAGCAGCCGGTGCCAGCTGAGTCGCTCCCTCCGCGACTCACCTGACATCCAGAAAGGTCGAATTCCGCGCGCAGTGCGCAAGGGCAATCATGCGATTTTTCGCCATGCGGGGCGCTTCTACACTCTGCCGCGTGTCCGCACGGCATCTGGCGATCTACACAGGGTCATTTGACCCGCCCACGCATGGCCATCTCGATGTGCTCGCCCGCGCGCGCACCCTGTTCGACGAGATCGTGGTCGGCGTCGGCCGCAACCCGGACAAGGTCGAGCTGTTCACGCCGGAGGAGCGGGTGGCCCTGCTGTCGCCGCTCGTGCAGCAGCTCGTGTCCGCAGACCCATCCGGTGCGGCGTGCAGCGTCGACCGCTACTCGGGCCTCACCGTCGACTTTGCGCGCAGCCGCGGTGCGGTCGCCATCATCCGCGGGATCCGCAACGTGACGGACCTCGCCGCGGAGTGCCAGTTCGCGATCACCAACCGGCAGGTCGCCGGCATCGAGACGGTGTTTGTGGTGACGGGCGAGTCGCACGCGTTCCTGTCGTCGAGCCTCATCCGGCAGATCGCCGGCTTCGGCGGATCGCTTGATGCGCTGAGGAGGTTCGTGCCGCCCAACGTCGCCGAGGCGATGCGGGTGAAGATGGAGGATCCGCGTCACCCGCTCGCGCGCCTTGCGCGCGAGTCGCAGGCGGACTGAAGTCCGGCGCAGGCGCGCAGCCTCCGCGACGAGGCCCAAGGCCCTGGCGGATCACCGCGCCGTCGCGATGACGAATCCGTGCTCCTCCGCGGCTTGGCGGTGGTGCTTGCGCAGGTATGACCGGACCTCGCGGATGCCGGGCACCGTGAGCGGATGGTGCTGCAGGGCCACGAAGTAGCTCATCTCGAACAGCGTCGACTCGGTCCAGTCGACCTCCTCGCGGAAGCCTGAGATCGCGACGGCCTTGGTCACCCGCAGGAACTGGCGGATGCGCCGCGGCGGGAGGGCGACGGTGCGGCACCCGCCGAAGTGCACGAGCCGGCCCCGGCACTGTCCGGCGAGCCGGGACTCGAGGTCGTCGATGTCCATGCGCTCCTCGTGCCGGCGCACGTCGCCCGGCAGCAGGAGCCCGCGCCGAGTGTGGATCGAGAGCCAGAGGATCGAGTAGGCCAGGTGCGCACCGAGCATCCACTTGCGCAGGTAGTGCGCGATCTCCGCGGAGGTCGCGACATCGCGGTGCACGAACGGGATCCGGTAGTCGCTGGACTTCAGGAACTCGAGCGCGTGCCGGACCGAGATCGACGACGTGAGCCCGAACCACTCCGACTCGAGGCAGAAGATGCCCTTGCGGTACACGTGCACGCCGGGATGCTATGAGATGCGGGGGCGTGGCGACGCCGTAGACTCGGGCCGTGGCCGACTACCGCATCATCTCAATCGGCGCGATGGCTGCGCATCCGCTGTGGGACGAGAAGGGCGAGGTGAGGCCCGCGCACGCGACCACCGCGCTGATCGCTGCGGGAGATCGGCGCATCCTCGTGGATCCGTCGCTGCCGCCCCAGATCCTGCTGCCGCGCCTGTCGGAGCGCGCAGGGATCGGTCCCGAGCGGATCACGGACGTGTTCCTGACGAACTTCAACCCGATGCGGCGGCGCGGCATCACGGCGTTCGAAGGTGCTCGGTGGTGGGTCGCGGAGGCGGAGCGCTCCGAGATGGAGGTGTCGCTGCGCGAGCGGCTCGACGAGGCCGATGAGGTCGAGGACGAGGAGGTTGCCAGGATCGTCCGCATCGAGCAGGCGCTGCTCGAGCGGTGCCGTGACTGCCCGGACTCCCTCGCCGAAGGCGTGGACCTGTTCCCGCTGCCAGGCGTGACCGGCGGGAATGCGGGCCTGCTGCTGCCCCAGCGCCGCGACACGGTGCTCATCTGCGGCGATGCGATTCCGACGGTGGAGCACCTCTCGGCCGGTCGGCTCATGGCGCCCTGCGCCGATGTGGACCGGGCACGCGACAGCTTCCGGGAGGCCATCGAG
>JBIIIL010000045.1:0-13602 GCA_044234825.1 Phycisphaerales bacterium | reverse complement strand
GTGACCTCGTGGCATGAGGGGTGCGCTGGCCACAACCATCCGGATGTCGGGCTGTACATCCGGGCGGTGGCGCCTGGAGGGTTCGTGCCTGTCACGCAGCTGGAGCACGCCCGGCTGGGCACGGTGACGCCGCAGATGCGCCGCGTCGCGGAGCGCGAGCCGCACCTCAGTGCCGAGCAGGTGCGTGACGAGGTCGCCGCTGGCCGCATGGTGATTCCTGCCAATCGCGTGCACCTGGGCTACCAGCTCGACCCGATGTGCATCGGCCGCGCGAGCCTCACCAAGATCAACGCGAACATGGGCGCGAGCCCGGTGAGCTCAGGCACCGACGAGGAGGTCGAGAAGCTCAAGTGGGCCGAGCGATGGGGCGCCGATACGGTGATGGACCTCTCGACCGGCGGCGACCTCGACGCATGCCGCGACGCGATCATTCGCAGCTCGAAGGTGCCCATCGGCACCGTACCCATCTACTCGATGATCATCGGCCGGAAGATCGAGGATCTCGATGAGTCCATCATCCTGGCCACGCTGAAGCACCAGGCGCAGCAGGGCGTCGACTACTTCACGATCCATGCGGGCGTGCTGCGGGAGCACCTGCCGTTCATCAAGGACCGGCTGATCGGCATCGTGAGCCGCGGCGGCAGCCTGCTGGCCAAGTGGATGCTCGTGCACAACGCGCAGAACCCGATGCATGTCGGATGGGAGCGCATCTGCGACGTGATGCGGGAGTACGACGTCACGTTCTCGATCGGCGACGGGCTGCGGCCCGGCGGACTCGCCGATGCGACCGACCGTGCGCAGCTTGCGGAGCTCGCGACGCTCGGGGAGCTCACCGAGCGCGCGTGGCGCAAGGGCGTGCAGGTGATGATCGAGGGTCCCGGCCACGTGCCCTTCGACCAGATCGAGTTCAACATGAAGCTGCAGCGGCGGCTCTGCCACGGCGCGCCCTTCTATGTGCTCGGGCCGCTTGTGACGGACATCTTCCCGGGCTACGACCACATCACCTCGTGCATCGGCGCGACATCAGCGGCCTACCACGGCGCGAGCATGCTCTGCTACGTCACGCCGAAGGAGCACCTGGGCCTTCCCAAGAAGGATGACGTGAAGCAGGGGTGCATCGCCTACAGGATCGCGGCGCATGCGGCCGACGTGGCGCTTGGCATTCCCGGCACGCGCGACCGCGACGATGCCCTGACGAAGGCGCGCGCGGCGCTCAACTGGGAGCGGCACTTCGAGCTCTCGTTCGACCCTGACACCGCGCGCGCGTACCACGACGAGGACCTCGACGTCGATACCGACTTCTGCGCGATGTGCGGCCATGACTGGTGCAGCGTGCGCATCTCGAAGGAGATCCAGGAGTTCGCCAGCGGCAAGGCCGAGGGCTTCGAGCGCGGCAAGCCTGTGCGCAGCGCCGCACTCACGCCGGAGCAGCAGGAGATCCTCGCCAAGCGCGGCGTGCTGAGCCCGGACGAGATCCACAAGCTCGCGAGCAAGACGCGCAAGGCGGTCGGTGCGGATGAGGGGAAGGCGAGCTGCCACAGCGACTATGTCGATGCCGATGCGGCGAAGGCTGCGCAGGGCAGCAAGCTCGTGCAGCTCAACACCGCCCCCGCGCACAACATCCCCAGCCACGACTCGGTGATCTGACGCGCCCTGTCCGGGATAGGCGTCCGTCGATTGGGCGCAGACGTGTCTGCGGGAACTTCGGGCACATTCGGCCAGTCGCGCGCGGCGGCGCGCGAGGATGCGACCCGTAGCATCGGGTCATGCGATTCGACCACGCGGTGTGGGCGAGCATGGACCGGCTATCGGGAGCCGAGTACATGCAGCACCTTCTCCTCGACCGGGCACAGCGCTTCGCTGGCGCACTCGATGCGGCTGGCATTCGATACGCCGTGTGCGGCGGCATGGCCGTGATCGCGTGGATCTCTCGGGCTGACCGCGCCTATACGCGAGGCACGAGCGACGTGGACGTGTGCATGTACCGACGCGATCTTGAGCGGGCGATCGAGGTCTTGCGGGCTGTGGGATTCGAGTTCGCCGAGGTGTATGGCGTGCCGATGTTCCTCGACGGTCCAGGCACATCGGTCAAGGATGCCGTGCACGTCCTCTTTGCGGGAGAGCCCATCGCGGGCGGCAACCCCGGTCTTGTGCCCGACCTTGGCCGAGGCGAGCGCTACGACCAGTTCCCGTGGACGCACCTCGACCTCGAATCGCTGCTGGTGATGAAGCTGCAGGCCGATCGCTTCCACGACCGCACGCATGTGGCCGACCTGTGGCGATCGGGTGCGATTGACCGCTCGTGGGTCTCGCGGATGCCCGAGCACCTGCGCGACCGGCTGAAGGCATGGCTCGATGAGTGCGAGCGCCAGTACGGTCGGTCACCCCATTGACGCCGAGGCGGCTCGTAGCATCAGCACATGCGATTCGACCGCGCGGTCTGGAGCAGCATGCCTGGAGTGGAGGCGGCGGGGTACTGGATGGCGTGCGTGGTCGACCGCGCGCGGAGATTCTGCTCCGCACTGGATGCTGCCGGCGTGCCTTATGCCGTGTGCGGCGGCCTCTCGGTGATGGCGTGGGTCGCGTCGCGTGACGAGAGCCTGGCCCGCACCACGAAGGATGTCGACGTGCTGATGCGGCGCAAGGATCTGCCGCGCGCTGCCTCGGCGCTCGCCCCGCATGGATTCACGCCAACCGAAGTGAGCGGAGTCCACATGTTCCTCGACGGTCCGGAGGGCACGCCGTCGACGGCGGTCCACATCATCATGGCAGGCGAGCCGACGCGGCCGCACGATCCCGCGCCAGTGCCGGATCTAGGGGCGGGTCACAGGGATGAGCACGCTCCATGGGCCCGTGTGGAGGTGGAGCGGCTGTTGCACATGAAGCTGCTGGCAATGCGTCCGCACGACATCGTCCACATTGCCGACCTGATGCGCGTCGGACTGATCGATCCGTCGTGGCGTGCGCAGACGCCCGAATCCCTGCGCGACAGGTTCGACCGCGCAGTCGAGCAGTACGACCAGCACTACCGAGACTCGCCGCATTGAGCGGATGCGGGCCTGGCCGGCGCAGCGCCGGTTGCGCAATCTAGAATCGGGGCGTGCAGACGCCGCATGCGCAGCCGCCGGTGAAGCATGGGTTCTGGCGCGTCCCGCCGATGCGCTACCAGGACGCGTACGTGTGGTTCCTGTTCCTGTCCGCTGGCGACGTCATGCTCACGTGGTTCATCCTCGAGCGGCGCGGCGGCAGCGAGGTCAACCCGATCGCGGACGTGGTCATCAGGGCCTGGGGCCTCTGGGGCGCGATCGGCTTCAAGTTCAGCCTGGCGCTCTTCGTGATCGTCGTGTGCGAGATCATCGGGCGCCGCAGCGCCAAGCGCGCGGACTTCCTCATCGGCACGGCGATCGCCGTCAGCTCGATGCCGGTGCTGTACTCGCTCGGCCTGCTGGCCTGGCACGCGATGGCAGTTCGCCAGTAGCGCCCGCGCTCACCGCCGCGCCATGGCGCGCTCGATCTCGGCGACCGTCTTGGGTATCGCCGGGCCGAGCACCCGCCGGCCGCCCGGCGTGACCAGCACATCGTCCTCGATGCGGATGCCGATCCTCTCGTCGGGGATGTAGATGCCGGGCTCGACGGTGACGATGGCGCCGGGCGCGAGGGGCGCATCGGGCGATGCGTCGTGCACCTCCAGGCCCAGATGATGCCCCGTGCCATGGATGAACCAGTCGCCGTATCCCGCCTTCGCGATCACCTGGCGCGCGGCGCGGTCGAAGTCGGCGAGGGTGGCACCGGGCCTGATCGCCGCAATCGCCGCGGCCTGCGCCTTCAGGACGATCTCGTACAGCTCACGCTGGCGAGGCGTGAAGCGCCCGCTCACCGGGAACGTGCGCGTGATGTCGCTCGCGTAGCCGCCGAATGCGCAGCCCGAGTCGATCACCATGAGCTGCCCTGCCTCGAGCGTCGCGCTGTTGGCGTGGTAGTGCAGCACGGTTGCATTGATGCCCGTTCCTGCGATCGTGCGGTACGCGGTGCCGCGCGATCCGTTGGTGCGGTAGGCGTGCTCCATGGCCTCCTGCACGTCGAACTCGCTGATGCCGGGGCGGATCGTGCGCATCGCCGCGAGGTAGCCCTCGCGCGTGATCGACAGCGCGCGCTCCACCATCGCGACCTCGCGTGGGCTCTTGCGTGCGCGCATCTTGGGGATCAGCTGGCTCGCGTCCGTGACGCTGCACCCGGGAATGCGCGCGGCACTCTCACGGAAGACAGCGAGGTCGGGCGACACCGGAGCCGTATGCGCCGCGAGCGGGTGCAGGCACGTGAGCCGCTTCGCGCGCGATGCGGTCTCGAGCAGCCAGCGCGGCAGCGCATTGGTTCGGAATATGGTGGTGATCCCGTAGCGCGCGCGCAGCGGCGAGGCGATCGTGTCGCGCAGGCCGTCCCACTTCTCGACCTCAGGATTGAGCGGGCGCAGGAAGAGCTGCACACGACGCGCGGTCACCGGATTCAGGGGATCGAGCAGCAGCGCGGCACCCGGCTCGTCGGTGATGCCCGTGAGGTACTCGAAGTGCGGATGCGGCCGCCACTCGTGATGCAGCGACGGGTCCTGGTCGCCGGCGAACACCAGGCCCACCGAGTCCTTGAGCTGCTTCAGGAGCGCCTCGCGCCGTGACGCGAACTCGGCAGGCGGAATGGACGGGGAGGCGACTGGCCGCACGCCTCGCATATCTGCGGCACGTGCGCTGCGTTCGGGCGATGGGCGGGTCGTGCGTGCGGCGGTCCTTCGTGCCATGCGCGGGAGGCTATCGGCGCTGGAGGTGAGTGCGCGCACGGGCTGCATGCAACGGCCGCGCGATGCCCGTGCCCGTGCCATGCGCTCGGGCGTGCGCGTACCGTTCGGGCGTGATCACGTGGAGCGTGCATCCCCTCCGGCAGTTCCCTGTGCGTGCCGCGCTCGCGGCGCTGATGATCATGGCACTCGGCTTCGCCATCGGCGCGGTTGCAGGCGACTGGGTCTGGGGCTCGATCTCGATGGTCATCCTGTTCGCGGCCACGATCCGGTTCTGGATGCGGTCGACATACCTGGTTGACGGGACGCGCGTGCGCGCTGTGTTCCCGCTTGGCGCCGCAGACGCGCGGTGGAGCGATGTGCAGTCCGCCCGGCTCGCGCCGCGAGGCATGCTGCTCACGATGCGTGCAGGTGCGCGGCCAAGGTCGCTCCCCATCGACTTCGCAGGGCTCGACGAGCGGCAGGTGGCGGAGATCAGGCAGCTCGTGCGCGAGCGCGTGACCAACGTGGAGTCGGCCGTGCCGGCGGGATCCGGCGCCGAGGTGCTGCGCGCACGCGATGGCGCTCGCCCCGATGCGCACGCGCCCTCGAACGGGGGACCGCATGGATGAAGTGCGTCCGTCGCTAGCCGAGCGGATGCGCGCGGCACTCAAGCACGCATTCCATGTGGACCCGCCCGGCATCGCGGTGCCTGCGCCAGAGGAGGAGAGGCTCCTCAGGCGCATGGTCAACGAGATTGTGCGCAGGGGCATGGCGCAGCCAGCGCTGCTCTTCCTCGAGAGCCTGCGCCCGCTGAACGGGGTGGGCGCGCAGGCGATGCACTTCCTGCACCCGTTCGCGAGCGCGATCGTGCAGCCGCAGGCCTACGAGCGCATCGCCGCGTTCCTCGAGCGTCGCGGCAGCATCGAGTGGATCTGCCGGGCGATCGAGGATGCGGACGTGGCGCGCGATGCCGGTAACTCGCGGCCCGGTGCCGGGGACGGGGCGCCCGGGGCGAGCTAGCCTCCTCGTCCCATGGCACCGCCCATCGAGCGCATCCACCGCGTCGTCGCTACAGACTGCGGCAGCACCACGACCAAGGCGATCCTGATCGAGAACGTCGGCGGCGTGTTCCGCCAGACATTCCGGGCGGAGGCGCCCACCACCGTGGAGAGTCCCTTCGCCGACGTCACGATTGGCGTGTCGAACTCGGTGACAGAGCTGCAGGAGCTCTCGGGCTACAGGCTCGTCAACGACGACGGCACCATCATCCGGCGCACCTCGCCCGACCAGAAGGACGGATGCGACATCTACATCTCGACCTCAAGCGCCGGCGGCGGGCTGCAGATGATGGTCGCGGGCGTGGTGCGCGAGATGACGGCAGAGAGCGCCAAGCGCGCGGCGCTCGGCGCGGGCGCGATCGTGATGGACACCATCGCGAGCAACGACCGCCGCAAGCCGCACGAGCAGATCCAGCGGATCCGCGAGCTTCGCCCCGACATGGTGCTCATCTCCGGAGGCACCGACGGCGGCGACCGGAAGAAGGTGGTCGAGATCGCCGAGCTGATCGCGCCGGCGCGGCCGCGGCCGCGCTTCGGCAGCGAGTACCAGCTGCCGGTCATCTTCGCCGGCAACCGCGATGCGCAGCCGCGCATCCGCGAGGTCTTCGGGGGACCCGGATTCGACCTCAGCGTCGTGGACAACCTCCGGCCCACGCTCGAGCAGGAGAACCTCGGCCCCGCGCGCGAGCGCATCCACGATGTCTTCCTCGAGCACGTCATGGCGCACGCGCCCGGCTACGACAAGCTCATCGCATGGACCGATGCGCCGATCATGCCGACGCCCGGTGCGGTCGGCGACATCCTGCAGACGATCGCCAAGGGCCGCGGCATCAATGTGGTGGGCGTCGACATCGGCGGCGCCACCACGGACATGTTCAGCGTCTTCGGCGGGGTGTTCAACCGCACGGTGAGCGCAAACCTGGGCATGAGCTACTCCATCTCGAACGTGTGCGCGGAGGCAGGCATGGCGAATGTGCTGCGCTGGGTGCACCTGGACATGGACGAGCGCGAGCTGCGCAACCGCGTCAAGAACAAGATGATCCGCCCGACCACGATCCCGCAGACGCGCGACGCGCTGGTCTTCGAGCAGGCCGTCTCCCGTGAGGCATTGCGGCTCGCGTACGTGCAGCACAAGGCCTTCGCGACCGCGCTCAAGGGCGTTCAGCAGCAGCGCGGCGTGGGCGACGCCTTCTCGCAGGAGGAGGCCGGCAAGTCGCTCGTCGACGACATGCGCCTCGACCTGCTCGTCGCGTCCGGCGGCGTGCTCAGCCATGCGCCGCGCATGGAGCAGACCGCGGCGATGCTCATCGACGCCTTCGAGCCCTGCGGCTTCACCGAGCTCGCCAAGGACTCGATCTTCATGATGCCGCACCTCGGCGTGCTTGCGTCGGTTCACCCGCGAGCGGCAATGGAGGTCTTCGAGCGCGACTGCCTGGTGCCGCTGGGATGGTGCGTGGCGCCGCGCGGGGAGGCGAAGCCAGGCAAGCCAGTGCTGAAGTGGTCGATGCGCCGGTCGAGCGGAAGCACCGAGTCCGGCGCGATGTCAGGCGGCGAGCTGAGGCTCGTCCGCCTCGTGGACGGCGAGAGCGCGACTGTGGAGGTGCAGCCCGAGCGCGGCTTCGACATGGGCGCGGGCCCGGGCAAGCCAGTCACTCGCGAGGTGCGCGGCGGCAGCGTTGGCGTCATCATCGATGCGCGCGGCAGGCCGCTTCCCCTTCCCTCGGACCCGTCGGCCATGAGGCGCGCCGCGATTGCGGAAGTCAGCGCGCTCGAGCTCTACCCCAACTGAACTGAGGCGACGCCATGGCCAAGGCATACACACCAGGACTCACCGTCTCCGCGCGCACCACCTACCGCGCACGCCGCATGCTGCCCGTGCAGGGCGAGGTCCGGCTCAGCGCGGGCGACACCGTGCAGCCCGACACCATCGCTGCCGAGACCTTCATGGAAGGCGATGTCTTCCCGATGAAGATCGCGGCCAAGCTCAGCGCCAACCCCAAGGACCTCCCGAAGCTGATGGTCAAGCGTGTGGGCGATCCTGTGCGCGAGGGCGAGCCGATCGCGCGCAGCGCAGGCATCTTCGGGCTGTTCCGCACCGAGGCGAAGAGCACCGCCACCGGCACGGTGGAGAGCGTGTCGGACACCTCGGGGATGGTGATCGTGCGCGGACCGGCTCAGCCGGTGCAGGTGCGCGCATACGTCGCGGGCCGCGTCATCGAGGTGCTGCCCAACGAAGGTGTGGTGATCGAGACGCCCGCGTCGCTCGTGCAGGGGATCTTCGGCGTCGGAGGCGAGACGCATGGCCCGATCGCCATGGCGAGCGCCTCGCCTGATGCCACGCTGCATGCCTCGGACATCACCCAGAAGATGAAGGGCGCCGTCGTGGTGGGCGGCGCGCGCATGACCGCGGAGGCCGTGGCCGCCGCGCGTAAGGTCGGCGCGGCTGCGCTCGTGGCCGGCGGCATCGACGACTCGGACCTGCGCGACATCCTCGGCCACGATCTTGGCGTCGCCGTGACCGGCTCTGAGAAGCTCGGCATCACGCTGATGGTGACCGAGGGCTTCGGCGACATCGCCATGGCGACGCGCACCTTCGAGCTGCTGGCGTCCCATGCGGGGCGGGTCGCGAGCGTCAACGGCGCGACGCAGATCCGCGCCGGCGTGATGCGTCCCGAGATCGTGGTGCCGCTTGAGGGCGGGGCGGGTGCAGGCACCGGCCACATGGTGTACGAGGGCGGCGCGACGGCCGGCGTGCTCGAGATTGGCACGGCGGTGCGCATCGTGCGCGACCCCTACTTCGGCATGCTCGGCACAGTCGCGGGCCTGCCTGAGCAGCCAGCAGTCCTCGGATCGGGCTCGAAGGCGCGAGTGCTCGACGTCAAGCTCGGCGACGGCCGCACCGTGACCGTGCCGCGCGCGAATGTCGAGCTCATCGATGGCTGACTTCCGGGCGCGGCTGTGAAGCCGCGCCGAGGGATCGAGTCGCATGCGCGGACGCTGCTTTGCCGGGAATGCCACCAGCGGCTACCGTGCGCGGCGTGACGGCCCAGGTGCGCATGCTCGCGGTCGCAGGCATCCTGCTCGGGTGCATTGCGGCGTCGCCGGCTCAGGCAGCGCAGCAGCCGCCTCCTGCCTCGTCGCCTGCCTCCGAGGCGCCGCCCGAGCCGCCGCCCCTGAATCCCCCGACAGATGTCTACGCATTCGATGCGGCTGGCGACACGGGCTCCGCGCTTGACGTGACGTGGGTGTGGCAAGGCCCTGCGGGCGACGTGACCGCATTCAGGGTCCTCCATATGCGTGTGGTGGAGGATCCTGCGCAGCCGCAAGTCACGGAGTGGTCGCTTGCGGGCGAGGTCGCGCCGGATGCGCGTGCGATGAGGGTGGGCAAGCTTGATCGTGGCAGCGCGTACCGGATCAAGGTGATCGCGCTCGGCGAGCAGGGCCAGGCCGCTGAGGCAGTGGCAGCGGCGCCCGCGACGCCGCGGATGAACTGGTTCATCCCGCGCAAGGCCACGCTCGCATGGTGGATCATCGGCGTCGGCGTGGCGATCGTCGGATCGGTCCTGTTGGCGTGGAAGGGCGTGCCGATGCGCGTCCGCCGCATCGCGGCACTCGAGGCCGTGGACAACGCCGTGGGGCGCGCGACGGAGATGGGCCGTCCCGTGCTGTTCATCGCAGGCATCCAGGACATGGACAATGTCCAGACGGTCGCAGGCATCACCGTGCTGTCGCGCGTGTCGAAGACCGCGGCGGAGTACGACGCGACCGTGGAGGTGCCGACCTCGCGATCGCTCGTGATGGAAGCCGCGCGCGAGGCAGTGCAGGCGTCCTACCTCTCCGCGGGCCGCTCGGACAGCTACAACCCTGACCTCATCCGCTACATCACCGACGAGCAGTTCGGCTTCGTCGCCTACGTGAGCGGCCGCATGGTGCGCGAGCGACCTGCAGCGTGCTTCTACATGGGCTGCTTCTACGCGGAGAGCCTGATCTTCGCGGAGACCGGCAACTCGATCGGGGCGATCCAGATCGCAGGCACCGCCGAAAGCGCCCAGCTGCCGTTCTTCGTGGCCGCCTGCGACTACACGCTGATCGGCGAGGAGTTCTTCGCGGCAAGCGCGTACCTCTCGGGAGAGCCGCTGCAGATCGGGTCGCTGCGCGGCCAGGACGTGTGCAAGGCGGTGGCGGGCGGGATCATCGTGGCGGGCGTGACGCTGAAGACGGCCGCTGCCATCCTTGCGGCGATCGGCGCCGGCGGCGCCGCGGCTGCCGCGGGCTGGATCATGGCGGGGGTGGGCGCATGAGACGCCAGATCCCGCTGCTGATCGCCACGCTCGCCGGCTTCGCCATGGTGCTGAGCTACTTCATCCCCCTCCTCGAGGAGTGGGGCGAGCTCGGCAGCAACATCTTCGCCGTGATCGCCGCGATCGCCTTCATCCTCGGCGGCGGATCGCTCCTCAAGGTGAACCTGTCCAAGGTGTCGAGCCGGCAGCCCGGGTGGGGATATGCGGGCATCACCGTCGTGTGCTTCCTCGTCACGCTCAGCGTGGGACTCGCGAAGGTCGGCGTGCACCCGAACCCGGCGTTCCCGGGCATCCCATTCTCGGGCGAGAAGGACGCCAGCGGCAGCGCCTTCGGCTGGATCTACGAGTACGCGCTCGTGCCGCTGACGAGCACGCTCTTCGCGCTGCTCGCGTTCTATGTGGCCAGCGCCGCGTTCCGCGCGTTCCGCGCCAAGAACACGGAGGCGGTCCTGCTCCTGGCGACGGCATTCATCATGCTGCTCGGCCGCACGTTCGCTGGCGTGGTGCTCACGGGCTGGCTGCCTGACTGGCTCGGCGGCCTGCGCCTCGAGAACCTGTCCGTCTACGTGATGCAGGTCTTCAACACCGCGGGCAACCGCGCAATCATCATCGGCATCGCGCTGGGCGTGGCGGCGACGAGCCTGCGCATCCTGCTCGGCATCGACCGCTCGTGGATGGGGGGCTCCGAGTGAGCGCGCGCCCCTTCGACCGTCGCTGGATCTTCCTGCTGATGGCGATCGCCGTCGCGGTGCCGATCCTGGTCATCGGACTCACCGGGCGCACCTTCCCCGAGAAGCCCACGGCCGCGGCCCGTGCGGCATTTGACGCCATCGAGAGCCTGCCGGAGGGCACGACGGTCCTGATGACCTTCGACTTCGACCCCGCGAGCGCCGGCGAGCTGCAGCCGATGGCCACGAGCTTCGTGCGCCACTGCGCGGCGCGGAAGCTCAAGATGGTCTTCATCTCGCTGTGGCCGCTGGGCGGCGCGATGGCCGATGGCGCGATCAAGCGCGTGATCGAGAGGGACTTCCCGCACCTGGTGTACGGCACCGACTACGTCAACATGGGATTCCAGGCCGGGAACGAGGCCGTGATGAAGCTGCTGCTGACGGACTTCGCGCGCGCGTTCCCGAGCGACTCGCGCGGCACGCCAGCGAGCCAGCTGCCGATCCTCAAGGGGGTGTCGCGTGCAACCGACTTCCCGATGGTGATCGCCGTGAGCGCGGGCTACCCCGGCGCCAAGGAGTGGATCCAGTACGTGATCTCCTCGAACCTCGGATCCATGAGGATCGTCGCAGGCAGCACCGGCGTGCAGACTCCGCAGCTCTACCCGTACTTCCCGCGCCAGATGACGGGAATCCTGGGTGCGATCAAGGGCGCGGCGGAGTACGAGTCGCTCGTCAACGCGACTCTCGATGGCGATGCGGTTCCGCCTGCGAAGTACCTCGAGGCGCAGCGGCGGATGGGCCCGCAGCTGTTCGCGCACCTGCTGATGATTGGCCTGATCATCGCAGGCAACGTCATCTACTTCATGCAGCGGGGCGCGGCGCGCCGTGGCCCCCGATCAGCTGGAGGCTTGGCATGAGCGCCGCGCAGGCCGCCGACCCCTCGCTCGTCCCGCAGCCCTCGCGCCGCACGTGGGCGATCATTGTGGGCGTGATCGTCGCGCTGCTTGCGGTACGAGGCCTCTTCGGCAACGGATTCGGCAAGGTGTACGTGACCGAGCGCGACGTGGTCATGCAGGGCATCGCGGTCACGCCGTCCGCGGATGCGCCAGCCGACGCCGACCCCACGCTCAAGTGGGAGCAGGTGGGCGATGGCGCAGCTCCCGCGCAGGGGGCGACCGTCGTCCGTTGGAGGCAAGTCGACACGGTGCCGCCGAAGGACTTCTACGCCGCAGAGCGGGCGGATCCGGCGCAGACGGCCGTGCACCTGAGCTGGCCGCGCACGATCGGGCTGTGGGTGGCTGCATTCTTCACGCTCGCCATCTTCTCCTTCCTGTACGCGGACAACCCGGCCTACAAGCTCGCGGAAGCGGTCGTCGTCGGTGTCTCGGCCGGATACTGGATGGTGGTGGGCTTCTGGGACACGATCGTGCCGAAGCTCGGCGGCGCACTTGCGCGAGGCCTCGTGAAGGCATGGGTGCAGCCGTCGATCGAGCCGCTCGGAGCCCCTGACCAGGTCGCGATGTGGCTTGCGCTGTTCCTCGGCGTGCTTCTCCTGACCCGGCTGCTTCCCTTTGGCGGATGGCTCAGCGGCTGGACGCTCGCATTCATCATCGGCGTCACCTCGGGCCTCAAGCTGGTCAGCCACATCGAGAGCGACCTGCTCGCGCAGACCGGCGCGACGGTGCTCAGCCTCTACGTGGAGCCAACCGGCATCGAGTCGCTCTCGGGTGCGCAGCGTTTCTTCGCCATCCTCTGGCCAAGCCTCGCGAATGCGCTGATGGTGATCGGCGTGCTCTGCTGCCTGACGTACTTCTTCTTCTCGGTCGAGCACAAGGGAGTTGTGGGCGGCGTGGCGCGCACGGGCATCTGGTACCTGATGATCACCTTCGGTGCGGCCTTCGGCTTCACGGTGATGGGGCGCATCGCGCTGCTCGCGGCGCGCATCGAGTTCCTCTTCAACGACTGGCTCTGGCTCATCGACCCTGCGGGCAACCGGGTCGTGGAGGCCGCTGCAGCGGCCGGCCTCCTGGGCGCGATGCGCTGAGCGGCATCGCCATGCGTACTGGCGATCCCTGCATCCTGGTGATCTTCGGCGCATCGGGCGACCTCACGAGCCGAAAGCTCGTGCCGGCGATGTACGAGATGCACCGCGCCGGCATGCTGGCCAACGAGACGCGCATCGTCGGCGTGTCGCGCCGCGCGAAGAGCGACGACGAGTGGCGCCGCGAGCTCGAGCCCTGGGTGCGCGAGCATGCGCACGGGTTCGACGCGGACGCGTACCGGGTCTTCGCGCAGAGGCTGCACTACTTCGCTGGCGACGCGGTCACCGCCGAGTGCTACCCCGCGCTGCGCGACCGCCTGGCCGAGATCGACTCCGCATGCCAGACGCGCGGCAACCTGCTCCTCTACCTGTCCGTCGCGCCGGAGCTCTACGAGCCCATCATCGCGCGCGTCGATGACGCTGGGTTCGTGACCGAGGGCAAGCGCTGGTGCAGCATCGACCGCAGCGCGCGCAGCTGGCAGCGGATCGTCGTCGAGAAGCCCTTCGGCACCGATGCGGCCAGCGCGGCGAGCCTGAACCGCGCGCTCGGGCGCGTCTTCGAGGAGGAGTCGATCTACCGGATCGACCACTACCTGGGCAAGGAGGTCGTGCAGAGCCTGCTGGTGATGCGGTTCGCCAACATGCTGTTCGAGCCGATCTGGAACCACCGCTACGTGGACCACGTGCAGGTGACGGCAGCCGAGACGGTGGGGGTGGGTTCGCGCACCGCCTTCTACGACCAGACCGGCGCGATCCGCGACATGAT
>JBIIIL010000252.1:0-3641 GCA_044234825.1 Phycisphaerales bacterium | reverse complement strand
AGGGGTTCCGAAGGGCTGTGGAGGACGATGGCATGCGGGTCGGAGCAATCGCCCTGTCGACTCCACTACCAGAACAGACGGTGCGGCATCTGCTTCAGGTGTTCGTGCCCAACGGTACTGCATCTCCAACGCCCGTCAGTTTCCCTCTATCTCGCGACCGGCTGTCGGCATGGCCCCAGGATCCGCGCAGTCCGCAGTGGACTTCAGGGGTGGTGTACGTGATCCCACCCGCGCCAGGTGCCTGAGGTGCAGAATCTTGTCACGGGCGTTCCACCCTGTAGTCCCCTCGGCTGAAGTACTTCTCGAGCCAGACGTAGGCGCAGATGAAGAAGTAGCGGCTGCCCATCTCGCGGAGCTTGAGCTTTGCGACGCCTGAGCGCCTGTTGCGCCAGGTGATAGGGATGACGGTGAAGCTGTACCCGCGCACCACGGCCTTGAGCGGCAGCTCCACCGTCAGGTTGAAGTGCGGCGAGAGGATCGGCCTGCAGCCGTCGATCACGGTCTTTCGGTACGCCTTGAACGCGTTGGTCGTGTCGTTGAGGCCGTGCCTGAAGACCATGCGGATCCAGAAGTTCACGATCCGGTTGATGCGCAGCTTCAGCCACGGGTAGTCGATCACGCCGCCGCCCTTGACGAAGCGGCTCCCGAAGACGCAGTCGTACCCCTCGTTGAGCTTCTCCCAGTATCGGACGACGTCGCGGCAGTCGTCGCTCTCGTCGGCCATCATGATCACGGCGGCATCGCCGGTCATCGAGTCGAGGCCCTTGGTGATCGCGCGGCCGAAGCCGTGCAGCCCATCGTTCTTTACCGGCGCCAGCTCCGGGATGCGCTCGCGCTCGCGCTGCAGGATGTCCCACGTGCCGTCGGTGGACCCGTCGTCCACCACCACGATCTCGTGCGGCACGCCCTTGAGGGCGAGCTCCACATGCAGGTGATTCACCGTCGACGCCATGCAGCCCGCCTCGTCACGGGCAGGGATCACGACGCTCAGCTTGGTCAGCGGCAGATGGTTCATTTGCGCATCACGACAAGGAACTGCTTCCCGAGGAAGCGCCATGCCCACGGGCATGCGAGGTACATCCGGACCGCCCAAAGCGGCGGCTGCAAGCCCTGGCTCATCGAGTACGGCAGCGTCGCCGCGTCGGCGCGCTCGATGCGGAACCCGCAGAGCTCCCCGACTTCCGAGAGAGAACGCTCCGTCAGCGCGAGGTGGTGATCCCAGAAGTCCCAGTACGCGCCCGGAAGCAGCCTGACGTTCGGGCCCAAGGCCACGAGCACGCCGCCGCTGCGCAGCGCACGATGGGCCTCTCGCAGCGTGGCACTCAGGAGGTCCTTTGATGGGAGGTGCTCGAAGAAGTTGCTGGTGAAGACGAGGTCGACGCTGCCATCGTCCACGGGCCACCTCTCCGCACAGCTCTGGCACTCGAACCGAACGCCGGGCTGCAGATGAGCCGCCGCATCCGGGTTGAGGTCGATTCCCATACGCACGGGCGAGTCGATCTGGTTGATGAACTCCCCGTGCCCGCAGCCAAGCTCGACGACGAGGCGCGCACCCTTGAGGTAGCCCGGGAGCCAGTGCCGTATCAGCAGCCGCCATACGCCCTGGCGGTACTCAGCCTGCCGCGCGAAGCGCCTCCTGTAGATCTCGGTGAGGTCCTGCTGGGTCTCTGCCATGGCTAACCCGGTGTGCTATCGACCGTTCCTGCGATCTCCTCCAGCACATCCGGGAGGGATATGACCGGCCGCCAGTTCCACATGCGCTCCGCGCGGCTCGAGTCCAGCACCACCCATGGCAGGTCGAAGGGGCGCGGATTGGGGTCGCTGGAGACCGTGTGGTGGCCCAGGCGCCCCTCGCACCAGCGGCTCAGCTGGCCAAGGGACATCGCGTTGGCCACGCCCCCTGAGAAGTTGCAGATGCGCCGGTCGATGCCGTCGCCCGGGTCCTTCGGGCTCTCACCGCGCATCTGCCGCAGCACAAGCTCCACAAGGTCCTTGGGGTGCAGGCAGTCGCGCACCTGAGAGCCCTTGCCGTCGAAGCCGATGTACTTGAGCGGCTGGCGCCTGGCCCACGACCTGATCCAGAACGAGAAGATGCCCTGGTCGGCCTTGCCGAACTGCCCGGCGCCCGCAAGCACGCCGCAGCGGTTGAGCCATACGGGGAAGCCGAACGCGTCCGCGTACTCGAGCGCAAGCAGCTCCGAGCAGCGCTTGCTCATGCCGTAGAGCGACGCAGGCGGGTCCGAAGGGAACCGTTCCGAGATGCCGCGCTCGCCCAGGCCGATCTTCGGCCGCCATGCCTGCGGCACGTACGCGCCGTCTACCGACTTCACGGGAAGCGCCGCCAGCGGCGCGATCGAGTACACGCGGCTCGTGCTCATCAGGATGAATCCGGCCCGGCGCTCGCGGCAGAACTCCAGCATGCGGATGGTGCCCACGAGGTTGTGGTCCATCAGGTCGAATGACGAGCTCGAGCCATCCACGCCCGCGAGCACGCTGGGGTTGGCGGCGCAGTCGATCACCCACTCCACATCGCCCACCTGGCCAAGGTCCTTGGGGAACCGGATGTCGCCCTCGACCTGGCGCACGCCAAGCCTCTTGAGCGGCTCCACGTTCCCGCGGCTGCCCTCGCGCATGAAGTTGTCGATGCCCCAGACCTCGATCCCCGGCACCGACGCCACAAGCCCGCGCACGAGCGTCGAGCCCACAAACCCGCAGTGTCCGGTGACGAGCACCCTCATCGCATGTGCAGCCTAGTTCCTGCGACACTGACCCGACTGCGCGGCCCGCACGCTCAGCCTGCGCCTGCCTCCGCCCGCATCCTCGCGCGCCACGCATCGTGGATCTCGGTGAAGATGTCTCTGAGGCTCTTGGTGATGTCCCAACCGGGATAGTGCGCCCTCATCTTGCTGAGGTCGCTGATGTAGCAGATGTGGTCGCCCCGGCGCGCCTCCTCCACGTACTCGTGCTTCATAGGGATCCCTGAGATCGCCGAGATCGTGTCGAACGCCTCGAGGATCGAGCAGGAGTTCCCGCGGCCGCCGCCCAGGTTGTAGACCTCCCCTGGCCGCGGCGCCTCGATGAAGCGGTGGATGAAGCGCGCCACGTCGAGGCTGTGGATGTTGTCGCGCACCTGCTTGCCCTTGTAGCCGAAGACCCGGTACGTGCGCCCCTCGATGTTGCAGCGCACGAGGTAGCTCAGGAACCCGTGCAGCTCCACCCCGGAGTGGTTCGGGCCCGTCAGGCAGCCCCCGCGCAGGCAGCACGTGGGCATGCCGAAGTACCGGCCGTACTCCTGCACCATCACGTCGGCGGCCACCTTCGAGGCGCCGAAGACCGAGTGCGTGGACTGGTCGATCGTGAAGGTCTCCGCGATGCCGCCTGCGTACGCGGGGTCGTCGTAGTCCCATCGCTTGGGCAGCTCCTTCATCCGGATCAGGTTCGGCGCGTCCCCATAGACCTTGTTCGTGCTCATGTGCACGAAGGGGCTCTCCGGGCATGCGCGCCGCGCGGCCTCGAGCAGGTTGTGGGTGCCCACGGCGTTGGTGTCGAAGTCGTCGAAGGGGATCGCCGCTGCGCGGTCGTGCGAGGGCTGCGCCGCGCAGTGGATGATCGCCGCCGGCTTGAGACGCTCGATCAGCGCC
>JBIIIL010000251.1:0-3650 GCA_044234825.1 Phycisphaerales bacterium | reverse complement strand
GCCCGCGGACGTTCACGCCATCTCCGAGGCAGGCGCGCTGCTGCGCGCACCGGCGGTGCGCGCGGCCGCGGACGCAGGCGCGCTGACGCTTCAGGTCGGGAGGTTCGCCATCGTGTCGCGCTGTCCTGTGATCGAGGCGCGCGCCGTGTACGACGATGGCTCGACTGCGGCCTCATGGATCCGCTTCGGGCCCACAGGGAGCCTGCCCGGGTGGTCGATGCTCATGGTCGATGCGCCCCGGCGCCTCGGCGTGGCCCGCAGCGAGATCTTCCGCGCGCTGGGCGCAGCGCTCGACCGCATGAGCCTTGGCCCGCCGGACGTCGTTGTCGGCGACATGAACACGATCCCGGGCTCGGTCGCCGTGGAACGCGCATGGCCCGGGCTCTCCGATGCGTGCGAGGCTGCCGGGCGCGGGCTGCGCGCCACGTTCCCGCGCGAGTTTCCGCTCTGGGCGATCGACCGCTGCCTCGTCACGCCGAAGTGGCGCGTGGTCGAGTGGAGCTCATGGGATCCTGGGAGGGGCGCCCACTGCGGACAGCGGATCACGCTCGACCCGCGCGCGGTCAGTCCCTGACGCGGGACAGCTCGGACCAGATGCGGTCGAACACGGCCTGCGGATCCGAGGCCTGAAGCGAGAGCGACCTGATCGAGCGCACCATGAGCGAGTGCCGATCGGACCAGTACGACACCGATCCGTCGCCGCGCAGCACGTTGGCCCCGTCAACATGGTTCACGTCCGCGAGTTCGCGCATGCCATCGGCCACGATCGCCTGGTTCGGGTCGCTGTCGAGCCGCCGCGTGCGGTCCCGTGCACGATCGAGGTCGCCGATGTAGTGGTAGTTGATGTAGATGCGCTCGAACACGTTGTGAGACGCAAGATCCTTGGCCGCGAACTCGGGCCGGTGGTTGCCGCGATGGCTCGGGCAGAAGAGCACGTTCGGCGAGTCGACGAACATCCTCGCGTCGCCGATGAGCCATCCGAGACCGTCCCAGTCCGCCTGCTGCTCAGGGTCGGCGGGCGTACCCGTGGTGAGCGAGATCATCTCCTGCGGCCTCGGCTGCTCGCCGCGCGCGTGCACGGTCGATGGCAGGCGATCCGAGTGGTTGCTGCCGTAGAGCGAGAGCCCCACACCGACCTGCCTGAGGTTGCCTGCACAGATGAGACGGTTCGCCGCCTCGCGGGTGCGTCCAAGGAGCGGGACCATCAGGGTGATCATGAGCGCAATGATGGACAGCGACACCATCAGCTCGACGATGGTGAACCCGCTCGACCGCAGGTGCGGGCGCGAGGCAGCGGCCCATGTCTGTCGAGAGACGGTCTTCAACGCAGGGGACCGATCCAAAGGCGCTCGACCGGACCACGCATCCGGTCGGTGAACTGAATCCAAATCTCCCCTCCCCGTACATCTGATAATGGCACAGTTCATCGGCCTGTCTACGGCAAAAATCTCCGAAATGAGCTTGCCCGGGGGTGAGGTCGGGGCATCATTGGGCATCTGGAGTGCAGTGCCGCGACGTGGTCGCGCCTGTACCCCGTGCAGTGACCCGGCGTCCAGCCGGGAAAGGTCGAGGGACGGGACCATGGTGGTTCACGAAGAGCGTGTGCTGATGCAGGCGGTCGCCAGAGGCGACGAGGCTGCAGTCCAGGCGCTCTTTGAGCGCTTTGGCACGTTGGTGTTCCGGCACGCCTACCAGGCCCTGGGAACGCGGGCGGAGGCGGAGGACCTCGCCCAGGACGTCTTCGTGCAGGTCTGGCGGACGGCTGATCGGTTCGATCCCACGAAGGCCAAGCTCGTGACGTGGGTGATGCTCATCACGCGCAGGTCGGTGATTGACCGGTTGCGTCGGCGCGCCGTTCGGCCCAAGGCTGTCCATCTGGAGGACGATGCTTCTGTCAGCGCGCCGCCGGAGGGGCAGTCCTCTGGGGGCGAGTTGCACGAGGGAGCACTCCGGAGGCGGCTTGACGAGTTGCCGGCACTCCAGAGGGATGTGATAGAGCGCATCTACTTGCAGGGATTCACGTTGCGCGAGGTGAGCCAGCAGATGAACGTTCCGCTGGGAACGGTCAAGAGCGCACTCAGCCGGGGTCTGGCCAAGGTGCGGTCGAGGCTTGGCGCAAGCGAGCAGGCTGGCTGAGTCTGCCGGGCGATCCCTTCTCGGGGTCGTTTCAGCGGCGCTTCTCAACCGGTCAGCCGCATGCGACTGGCTGATAACAAAACTGGCGCATGAATCAAAATGTGGGCGCCCGGTGCAACCCGCCTGCGTATAGATGGGCACGGACCCACCTGCGCTGTGCAGAGCTGGACCGAAGGAGATCCGGCGGCGGCCACGGGGTCGGCGCGGAGGGAACAAGGGACGGGTCGGCGCATCAGTGCGTAGCCCTTACGAGTCCCGGTCAGGCGGTCCAGGGTCCGTCCGACTGTCGTCGAGGTTTGCGAAGGCATGTCGTCAAGTGGTTCATCCATGCGCCGCGAAGAGCTTCACGAGCTCGCGCAGCTGCACATCGAGGGGTGCCTCGACGAGATCGAAGCTGCGCGCTTCGAGCGAATGCTGCATGAGGCGCCACCTGCGCTGCAGGCCGAGATTGTGGCGATGCAGGCTGAGATCGCATCCGACCAGGCGCTTCTGCCGCAGGTCGAGCCGGACCGATCGCTCCTGTGGCGAGTGGTGGGCGCCGTGCTTGAGGCCGCGGCCAGCCAAGAGCGTGCGGAGCACGAGAGGCTTGCGCCGATCGCGACGATCGGCAGCGCAAGCCGCAGTGCGATGCGTGAGGACGACGTCGCGGAGGCAGCGGGCGCCATGGCCGCGGCAGCCGCCGAGGCGCCGCTCGATACCGCGGTGCAGGACGATGCGGAGCGCGAGGCCTGGAATGCGCTGCTCGCCGCCGATCGCTGGCGCCGATCCGCGCTGGTGTGGCGCGGTGCGTGCCTGGCCGTGGCGGGAGCGCTCGCCGCGGCGATTGCCTTCAACGTGTGGCTTGCCACGAGCGCCACGCAAGTCTCGAAGCTCGCACTCGAGCGGGTCACCGGCGACCAGCTGCGCGCCGCGGTGGGACCCACCCTCGCGGACTTCGTCGGCAAGGGATCGATCGTGCGTGGCATGGTGGCGACGAGCCCTGCGGTGAACTCCGCGGCGACGGTGCTGCTGGCCCCGGCCCTCGATTCCGCGCTGGTCATGTGGGTCGACCTTGAGGCGAACCGCACCTACGGGTTGCGAATCGTCTCCTCAGACGGATCGGCCCGCGAGGTTGGCACCTTCGAGGTTCGCAGCGACGTGGGTGGTGCGCGCATCGACCTGTCCGGCGCGTCTGCGACGCCAGCATCCCGCTGGCAGGTCGTGGACGACCGCGGCGTGGTCGTGCTGCGGGACTGAGCGAACCTGCCTGGTCGACTCGCGGCCGTCACGAGGCGCGCGCGAGCCACTCCTCCTCGAGCGATGACTTGCGGGCGATGAGCGCTGTGCGCTCGTCGAGCAGGGAGGCGCTCTTGGCGCGGTCCCTGAAGGTGTCGGGATCGGCGAGCGCCTGATCGATCGCCGCGATCCGCGTCTCCGCGGCCGCGATGCGCGACTCAAGCTCCTCCTGCGAGAGCGATGTGTGGGGTCCCTTGCGGCGCGGCGCCGGCGCCGCCGGTCTGCTGCTTGGCTTCTTG
>JBIIIL010000250.1:0-3653 GCA_044234825.1 Phycisphaerales bacterium | reverse complement strand
GCGGCCGCAGCCTCGGGGTCAAGCGCAAGCGCCTTGGACAGCGCGCCCGCGACGGAGGCCTCGAGCGACGCGCGAAAGGCCAGCTCGTTCCGCACCGCATCGGCGCGCTCCCTCAGCTTCGCGCGGACAGCCTCCAGTTCCGGCGGGTTGAGGTCCCGGGCGTCCGCGCCGGGAGCGGCCGCAAGCGCCGCATCAAGAGCCGCACCGTCGCTCGCCTGCGCCACGCGCTCCGCAACCCCAGCGAGCCGCTGCAGCAGCTCGTCCTGCGCGCGCGTCAGCTGCGCCGCCTCCGCGTCGACGCGCGCGATTGCGGCACTCCTCGCATCCGGCGACACTCCGCCCGAGCCAGGGTGCGGCGGCTGCGCCGACTCGAGCGCGTCGCGCAGCGCGAACAGGTCGGGAATCGTGCGATCCGCCGCCGTCAGCGCCGCATCGGCGGTTGCGGCCTGCGCCGACCACCACGCCCTGTTCGCGGTCCGCTCGGCCGCAACCTTGCGCAGTGCGGCGAGCCGCGACGATGCGGCCTGCACCTGCTGGTCCTCAAGGAGCGCGAATGCGACATGCCGCCACCAGGGCGGCGACGAGAGTTCCGCAAGTTCGGCGCCGACCCGATCGCAGGCCGCACCCTCGCCGGCGTCTGCGGCATCCTGTGCGGTGCGCTCGAGCAGCTCGCGGACGCCATCTGCGCTGCCTCGGATGCGCGCCATGGCTTCGAGGTCGATGGCGTACTCGGCACCGAGCCATCCTGCCGGGGCGAGCACAAGGATCGCAGCACCGGTCACCCACAGCCACGCGCGACGGCGCGTGGGGGTCACAGGCGCTTCTGGCGACTCGTCGGCGGTCACGCGGGCGATCTGGCGCGTCCGGTGTCAGAGATTGCCGCGGCGCGCCTGCTCGATCTCGAGCGACTCGAAGAGCGCCTTGAAGTTGCCCTTGCCGAAGCTCTGGCTCCCGCGGCGGCAGATGATCTCGAAGAACAGGGTCGGGCGGTCCTGCAGCGGCTTGGTGAAGAGCTGAAGCAGGTAGCCCTCGTCATCGGCATCCACCAGGATGCCCAGGTCGCGCACCCTCTGGTGGTCCTCCTTGACCGCGGAGTGCCCATGCTGCGTCAGCATGCGGTCCACGCGGTCCCACACGCCCTCGTAGTACGCGTCAGGAATGGACAGGAAGTCGACGCCGCGGCGACGCAGCTCGGCCACGCTATGCAGCTCGTCGTCGGTGCGCAGCGCCAGGTGCTGCACGCCCGGCGTCATGTCGTGCCACTCGAGGTACTCCTGGATCTGGCTCTTTCGCTTGCCCTGGGCTGGCTCGTTGATGGGCATCTTGATCAGGTGGTTGCCGGAGGCCATCACCTTCGACATGAGCGCCGAGTACTCGGTCGCGATGTCCTTGTCGTCGAAGTGCTTGAACATCCTGAAGCCCATGACGCTCTCGTACCACTCGACCCAGTGGTTCATCTTGCCTTCCTCGACATTGCCGACGCAGTGGTCGACGAACTTGAGGCCGCAGGGGTTCTTTCGGTTGTAGTCGTTCAGCGCGAACGGCCCCATCGCGCGGAAGCCGGGGGCGAACAGCCCGCCTTGCTTGACCTTCGGCAGGTCATACGCGCCGGTCCGGGACACGAAGCTGTGGACCGCGCGCCCGTACGACTGGATGCCCGCCATCGTGACCGTGCCGTGCGCGTCGCTGAAGGTGCGGGGCTCGTATGCGCTCGTGCCGCCGTTCTTGACGGCCTGCCTCCACGCCTTCTCCGCATCGAAGACCGTGAGCGCCACGTCCTTGACGCCATCTCCGTGACGCCTGACTTCCTCGGCGGCGGGATGCGCCTTGGTGAGCGGGGTCTCGAGCAGGATGCGGATGTTGCCCTGGGTCAGCAGGTACGTGGCGCTCTCGCGGGACCCGGTCGTGAGGTCGGAGACCTGCGCCACCTCGAACCCGAAGGCGCTCGCGTAGAAGAACGCCGCCTGCTTGGCGTTGCCCACGTAGAAGCGGACGTGATCGACATCGATGAGGGCCAGCGGGTCCGTGGAGCTCGCGGACGACGCGGCGGTGGCAGGGGAGATGGTCGACATGCCGCCATTCTACGGAGCCGCGCCGGCCGGCAGTATGCTCGCGCCACCGAAAGGACGATGATGGCACGCGGACCAAGCGCTGGAAAACTGATCGGCATTCTCGTGGCAGTGGCGGCGGTGTTCCTCGTGGTCATGCTTGCGGCGGGCACGCCTGTGTTCTGCCAGCCTCCCGCGAGCAATCCGGCGCCGACGAACTGACTCGGGTGCGCTCGGGCGCGCCTGGGCGCCGCAATGCGGCGCTCAAAAGGTGAGCACGCTGCTCACGCGCATCGGCACCAGCCGTTCGCGTCCCGACAGGCCCGTGAGCTCGATGAAGACGCTCGCCCCGACGCACTCTGCGCCCATCTCGCGCACGAGGGTGGCGCTGGCGGCGAGCGTGCCGCCCGTCGCCAGCAGGTCGTCCGCCAGGAGCACGCGCGTGCCGCGCGACATGGCGTCGGCGTGCACGTGGAGAGTGTCGGTGCCGTACTCGAGGTCGTAGGTGACGGACCGGGTCTTCGAGGGCAGCTTGCCGGGCTTGCGCACGGGCACGAACCCGGCGTTCAGGGCCGTGGCCAGCGCCGTGCCGAAGATGAAGCCCCGGCTTTCGGGCCCCACCACCACATCGATGCGCGCATCGCGCCATGGATGGGCCATGCACTCGACCGCCAGCGCCAGTGCGGCGCGGTCGGCCAGCACCGGGGTGATGTCCTTGAACACGATGCCCGGCTTGGGGAAGTCGGGGATGTCGCGCACCAGTCGCTTCAGGCTGTCGATCATGTCCGTGTTGTACAGCGGCTTCAGCGTGCGTGGGGCTATCATCAACCCTCCATGGCACGGCAGGCTCACAGCGGCACGGGACGGCTCGAGATCGTCGAGCCTGTGGGCAAGCGCGTGCTCATCCGCAAGGACGAGGACAAGAAGGTCACCAAGGTGGGCATCCACCTGCCCGACAAGATGGAGATCCCGACGCTGACCGGGCGCATCGTCGCGATCAGCGCGCAGGTGGCGAGCGATTCGAACTACCCCGTGGCCCAGTACGACCGCGTGCTGTTCAACCCGCGGAATGCCATTCCCGTCGACTTCGAGGGCGAGAACCGGCTGTTTGTCGTTCCGGTCGAGGATGTGGTCGCGGTGTTTCGCCGCGCTGCGCAGCCATGATTGGGCCAGCCGCCGCCGGCGGCACTTTTGCGAGCCTCGAGGCGATGACGGACCCCTTCCTGGTGATGCCGGCGAGGCGGGCATTCGCCGTGGAAGTGGTGCCCCCCGGATCCAAGAGCGAGACGCACCGGATGTACGCGCTTGCGGCGCTGGCCAGCGGCGTGTCGAGGATCTCAGGACCGCTCCGTGCCAAGGATCCCGACCTCTTCCTGGACGCGCTCCGCGCGGCCGGTGCGGCCGCATGCTGGCACGCGAATGCTGTCGAGGTGCGCGGCACGGGCGGATCGCCGGCGGGCGGATGCTCGGTCCACCTGGGCGATGGCGGTGCGCCCGCGCGCTTCATGCTCGCCGTCGGTGCGCTCGCCCGTGCGCCGGTGCTGGTCGACGGCAGTGCGCGACTGCGCGAGCGGCCGGTGGCCGAGGGCGTCGATCTTCTTCGGG
>JBIIIL010000044.1:0-13666 GCA_044234825.1 Phycisphaerales bacterium | reverse complement strand
TCCTCGCGCGGGGAACCGGTCTCGGGGACCATCACCTTGGCCATGACGATCGCCGCAGGTGCCGACATCACGCTCGCGGTGATGAAGTGCTTGGCGACGAGGATCCGGGCCGCCTCGTCCTGGCCTCCCAGCATGACGATGTACGCCGCCATCACGGAGCCTGCGATGGTCGCGAATCCGCACGCCATCACGCACATCACCTGCGAACGGGTGAGCCCTGCGATGAAGGGCCGGATGGTGAGCGGCGCCTCGGTCTGCCCCACGAAGATGTTCGCGGCGGCGGAGAGGGACTCCGTCCCGGTCACGCCCATCGCCTTCCGTATCACCCACGCGAACGCCGCGATCACGCGCTGCATCACCCCGATGTGGTAGAGCACGGCCATCAGCGATGCGAAGAAGATGATGATCGGCAGCACCTTGACGGCGAAGATGAAGCCCCACGGACCTGTCTCGTCTGCCGCCTTGCCGAAGATGAAGGCGGTGCCCTCGTCGGCGAAGGAGATCACCCGCGCCACCACCGCCGCAATGGCGTCGAACGGCACCGCCACAGGCTCGAATCGCAGGAGCAGGTAGGCCAGCGCGAACTGCGCCAGCACCCCGACGGCCACCGTGCGCACGCTGATGCGGCGCCGGTCGCTCGAGAGCGCGGCCGCCGCGAGCAGAAGCACCGCGACGCCGAGCAGGCCGGTCAGCTGACCCATGGGACCGATGCTATGGCGGCTCATGCCGAGTCGGACGCCGCGGACGCCCCAGCCATGCGCCGGATCGCCTTCTCCGCCTCGACGACCGCGCCCATGCCAAGCCCCATGGCCACCACCCGAATCCACGCTGTCGCGTCCAGCGGCGAGGAGCGGAAGAGCGCGTTCGCCACGGGCCACTCGCAGAACAGCACCTGCACCGCGAGCATCGCCGCAATCCCGGCCCATAGCCACATGTTCGACAGCACCGGCACGCTCCACGCCGGCCGCAGCAGGGCGCGGCTGGGGAACAGGTACACCATCTCGCCGATCACGATGACGGACACGGCGGCGGTCCTGGCCACCGCCTCGCCCATGCCGCGCTGCATCTCCAGGTGGAACATCGTCATGGAGCCCCCGCACAGCAGCGCCGACATGAGCCCCGTGCGCATGAAGAGCTCGAAGGTCATCAGCGGACGGCGCGGGTCCCGCGGCGGCCGCCGCATGATGTCCGGGTCGCGGCGCTCGAACACCAGCGGAATCCCCAGCAGGACCGACGTGAACATGTTGATGTAGAGCGCCTGCGCCGGAAGGATGGGCAGCGGCCACGCCAGCAGGATCGCCATCAGGATGACGAGACCCTCGCCCACGTTGGTGGGCAGCGTCCACGCGATGAACTTGGTCAGGTTGCTGAAGACGCTCCGCCCCTCCTCGACGGCCGCCTCGATCGTGGCGAAGTTGTCGTCGGCGAGCACGATGTCGGCCGCATCCTTGGCTACTTCCGTGCCTGCCTTGCCCATCGCCACGCCCACATCGGCCTGTCGGAGCGCCGGCGCGTCGTTGACCCCGTCCCCGGTCATGGCGACCACATGACCCTGGGACTGGAGCGCGCGCACAAGGCGCAGCTTCTGCTCGGGAGTCATGCGCGCGAAGACCGCCGTGCGCTCGACCGCATCGGGAAGATCGCGGTCCGGGATGGCGGAGAGCTCCGTGCCGCTGAGCACCGCCGGCGCGTCCTGGACAAGCGACCCTTGGCCGATCCTCATCATGCGCGCGATGCTGCCCGCCGTGCCCGCGTGGTCGCCCGTGATCATCTTGACCCTGATGCCGGCCTCCGTGCAGGACCTCACCGCCTCGATCGCCTCCTCGCGCGGAGGGTCGAGCATCCCAGCGATGCCCTGCAGCACGAGCCCGCCCGATTCAAGTGCACGCTCATCGAGCGCATCGCCCTGCCATGTCATGCAGGCCATCGCGAGCACCCGCATGCCCTGCGCCGACAGCTCCCGCGCGGCGGCGTGCACCGCATCGGCGTCGAGCGGCATGACGCGGCCGCGCCCGTCGGACATGCCCCCCTTCCGGCACATGTGGAGAACCCTCTCGAGCGCACCCTTCACGTGCACCATGCGCCCCGCGCCATCGCTGTCCTCGTGAAGCGTGGCCATCCACTGGCGCTCCGACTCGAAGGCGATGGCATCGACGCGTGCCCACCGGGCCCTCAGCGCGGACGGATCAAGTTCCGGGCATGCGTGCGCAGCCTTGGTGGCCGCCACGACAAGGGCCCCTTCGGTGGGATCGCCCTCGATTCCATCCTGCCCTTCCGGGCTGCGCGACAGCCACGAGTCGTTGCACAGCGCAGCGGTGGCGAGCGTGCCTGCGAGCGCAGGGTGACGGGCCACCTCGATCGCCTCTCCGCAGCGCTCGAATCGGCCGTCGCGCGCATAGCCGGTGCCGCTCACGTCGAACCGGATGCCCCCCGCAACGACAGCCACGACCGTCATCTCGTTCCTCGTCAGCGTGCCGGTCTTGTCCGAGCAGATCACAGTGACGCTGCCGAGCGCCTCCACTGCGGGCAGCTTTCGGATGATCGCGCGCCGCGATGCCATGCGCGAGACGCCCACGGCAAGCATGATCGTCACGGCCGCCGGAAGCCCCTCCGGGATCGCACCCACAGCCAGCGCCACCGCAGCCTTGAACATGTCGGCCATCGGCTCGCCCCGCATCACGCCCAGGCCGAACGCAAGGGCTGCGATCGCCAGGATCACCCACAGCAGCAGCGTGCTGAATGCGGCGATCTTCCTCGTGAGCGGCGTGGCAATCTCCTCCGCCGCCGCAATCATGCCGCTGATGCGACCGAGCTCCGTGCCATCGGCGATCGCCACGACAAGCGCGCGCCCCGTGCCGCGGACCACCAGCGCACCCGCGTAGCACATGCACTCGCGCTCCGCGAGCGCGGTCCCCTCCGGCACAGCTCGGACCGACTTCGAGACCGCGGCGGCCTCGCCGGTCAGCATCGACTCGTCCACCTTGAGGTCCCTCGACTGCACGAGTCGCGCGTCGGCCGGCACGCGATCGCCGGGCTCGAGCACCACGATGTCACCGATGCACAGCTCGGCCGCATCGATGCGCCGGGGCTGTCCACCGCGCATGACTGTGGCCTCGATGCGCATCGACCTGGCGAGCGCATCGATGGCCCGGACCGCGCGCTGCTCCTGGATGAAGCCCACGACGGCATTGACGACGACAACACCAAGGATGACCGCGCTATCGACGTACTCTCCCAGCGCCATCGTCACGATGCCGGCCAGCACCAGCAGGTAGATCAGCGGCGCATGGAACTGCGCCAGCGCAAGATGCCACCACGCGCGCGCCCGGTGCACGGTGATGCGGTTGGGGCCATCCTGCGCCATGCGGCGCACAGCCTCATGTCCGGCGAGACCGCGGGCGGCGTCGCTCTTCAGCTGTCGCAGCGCATGCTCCGCGTCGACGGCGTGCCACGAGATCTGCCCTGCCCCTGACACGGCGCGATCCTAGGGATCCAGCCCCTGCGTTCCGCGCACGATTGAATGGGGCATTGCGGCATGGAGGACCCGCATCCCGGCGAGCGATGGCACCGGAATGGAACTGGACCTGAGCCGCTGGAGGCCGTCCCGGGTGCGGGGTGATGGCTACCCTTGCGACCCGAGCCCTTGGACGGAACCTACGGTCATCTTCGCTCCCTGACGCGCCCCGAGTTCGATGTCCTCGTCGAGTGGGCTGCAGCCGAGGGGTGGAACCCCGGCCGGCATGATGCCGAGTGCTTCTGGGCGACGGACCCAGAGGGATTTGTGGGAGTGGAGGTCGATGGTCAGCTCGCCGCGGGCGGATCAATCGTCAGCTACGAACGTCGATACGGCTTCATGGGGTTCTTCATCGTGCGAAGTGACCTCCGTGGACGCGGCATCGGGCGATCGCTGTGGCACGAGCGAAAGCGAATCCTGCTGTCGCGGCTTGAGCCCGGAGCTCCCATCGGCATGGATGGCGTCTTCGCGATGGAGCCCTTCTACGCCCGGGGAGGTTTCGTCCGCGAGCACCGGGAGCTGCGGTTCGAGGCGCCACCGGATCGGTCGCGCTCCCCGCAACCAACACACTCACCGTCCGAAGCGGCTCCCGATCGAGTGATCGTGCCAGCATGCGACATCCCCTTGCAGCGTCTGACGGCGTTTGACTCGCGTCACTTCCCTGCACCCCGCCCCGACTTCATTCGAAGGTGGATCGCCATGCCAGGTGCCCTTGCCCTGGCGGCCCTCTCCGGCGGATTGCTCTCAGGACTTGCCGTGGCGCGACCCGCCATGCGCGGCATGAGGGTCGGCCCGCTCTTTGCGGATTCGCCGGGCCTGGCGGAGGACCTGCTCGCACGCATCCTGGACGACTGCGCCGGCGAGCCTGTTCAGATCGACGTGCCGGAGCGGAACGCGGAGGCCATGCGACTTGCGGCCCAGTACGGCATGCGGGAGGTCTTTGGATGCGCCAAGATGACGTTCGGCAAGCCACCGGACCTTCCTTGGGATCGCATCTATGGCGTCACGAGCCTCGAGCTTGGCTGAACCCGCGACCCATCAGGAGTTCTCGCGCCGAGTCACGCTGATGCGGGACCTCGCGGCACGCGCCGGTCAGCTCGCGCTTGAGGCGTTCGAGCGTCAGGACTTCGCCGTGCGGGGCAAGGCTGACGGCAGCCCGCTCACCGATGCGGACCTCGCCTGCGAGCGGATGATCCGCGACACCATAGCCCGGGAGTGCCCGGGAGATGGGCTCGTGGGCGAGGAGTACGGGACCGAGTCGGGCTCAAGCGGATTCCGGTGGATCATCGACCCCATCGACGGGACCGTGAGCTTCGCGAGCGGGGTGCCGCTCTTCGGCACGCTCATCGCCATCGAGTCGCTCCATGGTTCGGGCCCTGAGGTCATCGCAGGCGTGTGCGAGATGCCGGCGCTGCGCGAGCGCGTATGGGGCGCACGCGGCTGTGGCGCCTGGTGGGAACGCACGGGACGCGATCCTGTGCAGGCTCATGTGCGACCGCCGGTGCCGCTCAAGGATGCGCTCGTCGTGACGACCGGATGGGAGTACTTCCGCCGCGCCGGGTGCGCCGACGCCCTCGAACTGCTGTCGCAGCGCGCGCACCGGCTTCGGGGCTGGACCGACTGCTACGGGATGATGCTCGCCATCACAGGCCGGTGCCACGCCACAGTCGAGCCGCAGATGATGCCGTGGGATGCCGGCCCCTTCGGGCTGCTCATGCGCGAGGCAGGCGGCATGTACTCGGACTGGAGCGGCCGAACCGGCCTGTGGAGCGGCGCCCCTGGCACACGGTGGCGGACTGCAGTCGCCGCACCTGCACCGCTGCACGGCGAGCTCGTGGAACTGCTCTCGCCCCACGAGCCGCCGCAGCGGGGCTGACAGCCTGCGCCGCGCGCGGCGCGCTCGCTACTGTGCCGGGGGTGCAGCCTTCGTCGGCTCGGCGGCAGAAGCCTGCGCAGCAGTCGGATCCTTGCGCGCGGGTGGCGTCTTGCCCTGCTCGACGAGCAGCGGATCGATCAGCGCCATCTTCTCCTCGAGCGGGCGACCAGGGTGAAGGTCGTTGTGGCGGACATTGCCCTTGGCATCGATGATGGCGACGTGGGGAATGCCACCCACGTCGTAGTCGGGATTGAAGACGCGCTCCGCGCTGAAGACGATGGGCCAGGTGATGTCGGACTCGACCATGAACTGGTTCATGAGCGACATCTCGCGGGCCGGGTCATCCTTGCACTCGACGACAGGCTGTCCCTTGGGATGGTGCCGTCCCTGGATGCTGGTGACGCCGAGGATCACGACGTCATCTGGGCTGTAGTGCTCCCGAAGCTCGCGGATCTTCGGGAAGCTGGCGATGCACGGACCGCACCACGTGGCCCAGAAGTCGAGCACCACCACCTTGCCCTTGAGGTCATCGAGGCCCTTGATGGGCAGCGGCCCACTGCGGTCGGCGGCCCACTCGAAAGTCATCGGCGGCGCCGGGTAGCCGATGAACTCGCCCTTGAGGATCCTGCCGCCGAGCTTCGCGATGGACCGCTTGAGCCGCTCTGTCGCTTCCTTGTCTCCGGACGACTCAGCGGCGGCGAGGCCCTCCTGCGCGACCTTCGTGAGGCGCGCATTGACCGACTGCACGGTCGCCTGGTCGACGTAGTCATCAAGCTTGGCCAGTATGGACATGTAGTTCGCCAAGCCCATGTTGCGCTTCACAGGAGACGCGGAGAACTGGTCCGCAAACGCGACCACAGCGGGCGCCGATTGGCCAAGCACCTCAGGCTGCACGTCCTTGAAGGCGGTCACGAACGCGACGGTGCCACGATCCTCGACCCATGCGGGGAAGGCCCGGTGCGCAAAGAGGCGCTTCACCGCCTCGGCGCCCGCCTCCATGGCGGCTGCACGGGTTGGAGGCACGGCGCCGAGCAGCGAGTAGCCGGGATCCTGCGCACGCACGATGAGGATGTCGATGGCTTCAGGCGAATCGCCGGAGAGGACCTCCTCGAGCCTTGCCTCCACGATCTCGGCCGCCGGACCGGGCAACATCTTGCCGTAGCGCATCGCCTGGCTCAGCGTGAGATCCTCGGGCTTGAACTCGCCGAAGAGCTCGACTCGCTTGGCCTCGAATGCCGCAGGTTCCCCGGCGCTGGCGCGCCACCATCGCAGGAACTGCGACTTGCGGTCAGCAAGCGTGCGTTCCTCTATGGCCGGGACAGCAGCCACGCCCGCTTGCGAGGCCGGATCACCCGGATTCGCGCTGGCGGCCGCCTTTGGATCGCCGACCGTCCCCGACGGCGGCGTCTCCTGCATGGCAGGCGACACTCCACCGGCGAAGCTCAGGATGAACGCGCCACACACGACTCGAACCGCAAGCAGGGACATGGATGCTCCTTCGGGCCGCAGAATGCGAGCCCGGACCTTGTGCAGCCGTGCAGGCTACGCGGTAGCGGCGCGTTCACCAAACACCGCGCTGTGCAGCCAGTCGTGCCAGTCGCTTCGGAAGGTCCCCTCAGGATCGAGATCCCGCTTCCGCCCGAGAAACGCGGGCAGTCCGGGGTAGGCGGCGAGCAGCTGCTCCCGCGTGGCCCACCGGTGGTACGTGAGGAAGAAGCTCCCCGAGCGCTCGAGCGCCAAGTCGATCAGCGCCCTGAAGCTCTCGGCCGCATGGGCGATTCCCGAGGGCGTGTGCTTGACGTGCAGGTTGAAGATGACGCAGGCCTGATCTCGCTGTGCCCATGGCAGGAACGTCTCGGAGTCCTGCCTGATCAGCCGGATCGTCCCGTAGATCACCTCCGCGTTCCGTCCCGCGAGCATCCGCGCCGCCGCGTGGAGGAAGTCGATGAGCCTGTCGTGCGGCACATACAGCTCGCTGATCATCTCGCTGCAGCGGCACGGCGAGCCGAGCGCCGCATCGATGCGGTCGTGGTAGCCGTCGAGGTAGGTCCCGAGCTGGAGCGTGTCAGACCAGTAGACCTGCCCGTCGGTCGCCAGGTAGTGCTGCGCGTATCGCGTGAAGGCCGCGGACTTGTCGGTGTGCGCGAGCATGAGGAGCCGCTCCCAGTCCTGAGGCGAGAGCTCGGTCACCTGCGACGGCGGCACGGCACCAGGGATCGGCTCGTAGCACGAGAAGACCCCCTTCGTGAGAAAGTCGCGAGACGCGGGGTCGATGTCGAACTGGAAGTCGCCGTAGGTGAAGCCCGCCTCGATGCGCCTGCGCGCCGCATGCACCGCATCGTCGATGTCGATCAGCCGCACGACCCGCCGCATCGGCACACGGGGCACCAGCCGCAGCGTCACGTCGGTGACGATGCCGAAGAGCCCATATCCGCCGATCGCCAGCGAGAACAGCTCGGCGTTCTCGCCCCGGCTGCACTGCAACAGATCGCCACTCGCAGTGACCATCCGGAACGACTCGACATCGGCGACGATCGGCGGCATCGTCAGCCCCCGGCCGTGCGCGTTGGCCGCAAGCGCGCCTCCGAGGGTCAGGTCGTCCGCGCCCGTCTGCTTCTGCGCAATGCCCCAACGGGGCTCGACGCCAGGCTCGGCAGCGCGCTGCAGCGCCATGTACCCATCGATCAGCGCAGGCCATGCGATCCCCGACTCTGCCGTGACGAGGCCGCGGGGGCAGTCCATCCCGAGGACACGCCGCATGCCGCGCATGTCGACCAGGGCGCATCCCGACGCGAACTGCTGTCCGCCCATCGCGTGCCGCGCGCCGCTGACGCACACCGACTCGCGCGCCGCGCACGCGCGCCTGACCAGGCCCTGCACGTCGCCTGCGCACGCTGGCCTCTCGATCCGGCTGACCTGCGTGGCGTTCAGGGCGGAGTGCACGTCGTTGACGAGCATGGCATCAGGCTAGCTGCCGATGGCCCGCGGCAGGCGCGTGGCGCGTGCGCTACGCTCGCTCACGATGGATCCGCGCGCGCATGTGCCTGAGGTCACGGTGGAGGGGCTTCACAAGTCGTTCAACGGCAAGCCAGTGCTCGCCGGCATCGACCTGACCATCCCGCGCGGCGAGATGATCGCGATCGTGGGCGGGTCGGGATGCGGCAAGACCGTGCTCCTGAAGCACATCACGGCCCACTTTGCCCCTGACCGCGGGCGAGTGCTGGTGGCCGACCACGATGTCGACCCGGGGCCTGCTGGCGCGGCGCCCATGCGCGACATCGGCACGCTGACCGCGCTCGAGCTCGACCAGGTCCGCGCCCACTGGGCTGTGGTCTTCCAGCGCAACGCGCTTCTGACCGGCACGGTCATGGACAACCTCGCGCTGCTGCTGCGGGAGGTCCATGGCATGGAGGATGCCCAGATCAGGCCTCTCGCGGCGAAGGCGCTCGCCGACGTCGGGCTCGATCCGGACCTGGTGCTCGGACGCGACCGGGAGGAGCTCTCCGGCGGCATGGCCAAGCGCGTGGCGATCGCGCGCGCGCTTGTGATCGACCCCGTCCTGATCCTCTACGACGAGCCCACCGCCGGACTTGACCCGGAGATGTGCGTGCAGATCCACGAGCTCATCCGGCGCACGCACCGCACGCAACCGGCGATCGCGGCAACGCGAGGCGGCGCGGTGCGCACGACCGTCATCGTCACTCACGACACCGAGCTGCTGCAGCGCCTCCAGCCCCGGATCGTGATGCTCCACGACGGCCACGTGCTGTTCGACGGGCCCTTCGAGTCGTTCGTGCGCAGCGACAATCCGCACATCGTGCCCTATCTCGCGCAGATGCACCACCTGCAGCGGCGCCCCCTGCCTCCAGCCCAGCATGAGCACGAGGTGGCCGAGACGCGCGTGAGCTGACCTGTGGCGCTAGCGCGCCAGGGGCACGATCCACTCGCGGCGGAAGAGGTGGCGCGCCACGTCACCGCGGGCCATCTCCAGCAGCTGCGCGCTCGAGTGGCGGCTCGTGATCTCGAGGCGGCTCGCCACCGAACCCTCGGGCGGGGGCTCGGAGACCTCGAGCGCGACCACGTGCAGATCGCCGTCGCCCACCTCGGCTGCGGGAGGAGCGCCTTCGGATGCCGGGTATCCGCGCACACGCACCCCAGGCAGCAGGAATCGGTACTCCTCCGCCACCGAACGGAAGCTCTCCGGCACCCACACGGTGCGGCCACCAATCGACTCCACGGCCCTGAGGTCGAACGTGCCGTGCGGGGCCTTGAACACCCCGAGGAAAGTGGACACGCACAGCATGGTCGCGAGCGCCGCAGGTGCCGCGCAGGCACGGGACCAGCTCGGGCGCACGATGGCGGCGATGCAGAAGCCGCCGCAGCAGGCCATGACGACCCAGTGGCCCCACGGCAGCAACGGCTCGTCGAATCCCCTGACCACCGACAGCGAGAGCCACGCCACCACCGCGATGACGGCAGCGCTCGCGATGAGGGTCAGCACGTACGCGTTGCGCCCGACGTGGTGACCGCGCGTCGCGAGGATCACCGCGACCGCAGGCATCGCCTCGAGCAGGTAGCGCGGCGATCGCTGGCTCGGAAGGCAGAAGACGAGGAACGTGGCGATCACGATGATCCACAGCAGGCGCTCCTCGCTGACGAGCGACCTGCGGTGGATGAAGCACTCGACCGCCACCCCGAACACCGGGAATGCCAGCAGGCCGGCATTGAGAAGCCAACCGCCAGCCAGCGACCAGATGCTCGAGCTGCCCCACATCGCCGTGCCGATCCAGCTCCCCCCCCGCGCACCGACCTTACCCATGTTCTCCCCGACGACAAACTCGCGCCAGATCGATGCGGGGTCGGGATCAAGCGCGAACCATAGCGAGAACATGGCAAGGGAGACGGCGCAGACGAGCGCCAGTGCAGGGACCGCCCTGCGCAGGAAGGCGCGCCAATCCCACCCGCACTCGCGCAGGTACCACCACGCGAGCGCCACGCCGATCGGCACAAGCTGCGCAAATGACTTGTAGAGCAGCGCCATGCCCACCATGGCGCCCACCGCCAGAGGCGCCGCCAGCCGGGACCGGAATGCCCACGGCCGCCACCACAGCATCACGAAGAACGCGCCGAAGAACCAGAATGTCTCCGGCGGGTTCGTGAGGAAGGGACGGCCGTACCGGTACGTGCTGAAGAAGGCCAGGTACGCAACCGCCGCGGCCACCCCCGCCTTGACGTCACGGTCCCTGATGCGCCACGCGAGAAGGCCCGCCATGACGGCCGTGCCGAATGTCCACGCCACGCTCGGAAGCCGCAGCGCGATCAGCGACCACCACTCGCCCCACCGCGTGGAGACCATGCCTTGCCAGAAGAGCAGCGGCGGCTTCGTGTTCCGCATGTCGGCCATGCCCGACTGCAGAGGCAGCCAGTGGCCGGATGACGCGGTCTCGCGGGCGATCTGCGCGTACACCATCTCGTCGCCGTTGCGCAGCACCGTGCCCGCGCTGAGCCCGTGCAGGTACGTCACCGTCGCGAGGACCAGCGATGCGGCAACAAGTGCCACCGACACGCGTGCGCGCAGGAGCCGTCCGCGCTCAGGATCGATGCCCTCGGTGCGCACATGGCGGAACGTCCACAGGTCATTGATGGTGAAGTTGACGACGCTCGCCACCGCAATGGCCGACGCATTGGCCACCAGGTGGGGCACCCAGCGCGCCAGGATGTTCGTGCCGACCACCGTCGTGAGTATGCCCGCCCAGTTGGCGGCGGCGTACTGCAGGTAGCGGATGTGCGTCCTGACCGTGCGGCCTGCGTGACGGTCGCGCCACGTCCAGCTGCTGTTGAGGATGAAGTTGTTGGTGAGCCCGAAGAGGATCCCCAGCGCAATGCCGAGGTTCAGCCGGAGCGACTCGGGCTCGATGCCATGGAGCACCCACTTCATCGACGCCCACAGCACGACCAGGTTGACGGCAGTTCCGGTGACCCCAACCACGCCGAACTTCATGAGCCGCACCCGCTGCATCCATGCCCAGTCCAGCACGCGCCGGGCCGGCGAGGGGATGAATCCGGGCCAGCGCACGCTCATGCGCCCACCGCGATCCGCTCAGCGCGGGATGGCGAGGCCATCATGCTCCGGGCGCGCGCGAGCACGTCCGCGGGGAGGATCCGCTTGAGGCACTGGTTGTCGCCATTGCATGGGGATGTGCGGTGGTTGTACGCCGTGAGGCAGGGCGCGCACGCGAGCCCCGTGAAGTACGCATAGGCGTGCGGGCTCCAGCTGCGGTAGAGCGTCGGGGTCTCCGGGCCAAAGAACACGATGGTCGGCACCGGGGTCATTGCGGCGAACTGCCCCGGTCCACCGTCGTTGGTCACGAGCAGGCTTGCTCGATGGAAGAGGCACAGCAGGTGACGGACCGACCGCGTGTATCCGGCGAGGTTGATGCAGCGCTCGTGGTGTCCGCAGGCCGAGCGGATGCGCTCGCCAAGGGCCTTGTCCTCGGGCATGCCGATGACTCCCACAGCTGCGCCATCATCGAGAAGCCCGCGCACAAGCGACACGTAGTGCTCCTCCGGCCACGCGCGGATCGGGAGCAGACCCCCGCTTGGGTACACCAGCACGAGGCGCCGCCCGATGACGGCAGGATGGTCGCGCTCAAGCGCGGACACCTCGCGCTCGACCTCGCCGGGCTCGGGCACGAACTCGGGCGGATCGAACGATCCAGGCGCCTCCGAGCGCTTCGACACAGGGCCGTCCACGGAGTCGATCGAGTCGACAAGCGCCACCAGCTGGTGCGACAGGTGCCTGTACGGGTTGTACGGGACGGGCGACGACATGAACGAGCCCCGGTAGAGGCCCTCCTGCGTCGCACGGTGAAAGCCCGCACGCCGCGACGCGCACGACAGGCCGCTGATCACGGCGCTCACGCGCGCAAACAGCTCGCAGTCGATGACCGTGTCGATGCGCTCACGCCTGATCCGGGCGATCGCCCCCAGAAGGTCAGGCACCAGCGTGCCGATCGACCGGTCGCGGATCGCAATCACGCGAGAGGGCTCGACGACGCCGAGCAGGTCCAGCATCTGCCGGTTGCGCGCAAAGAGCATGGCGTGCACCTCCGCGTCGGGCCAGCGCTCCCGGATCCTGCGAAACATGGGCTCCGCGAGCACGAGGCTGCCCATCTCGCTGAGCAGGATGACGAGCACCTTGCGGGGCGCGCCCGCCGTCCGCGGCGCAGGCGCCATCCGCCTCAGCGCGGACACCAGACCGCAGGCGGGCACTCCGACCATGCGGTCCACGAGCTTCTGGAGTCCTACATCCATGCGCGGTCGTCGGTCCCTCCGGGACCCGAGCCGATGCTATCGTCGGCGCGCGCCAAGCCTGTGCGCACCCGCTCATGCGACTTGCACCGGCCCTCCTCCTGGCGATCGGACTGTTAGCTGCAGCGTGGAGCGCGCCTCGTCCGGAGGCTCCAGCCTTCGCAGGCATCCGCGCTCCCATCGTGCGCGCCCCGACCCGCGGGACGGCCCCGGATACGCGCATCGAACTGCCCCAGGAGCAGCCCTCCGCGCACGCGTCAAGCCTTGCGCTGGCGGCCGACGGAAGCGTCCTCGTCGCGTGGTTCGCAGGCACTCGCGAGGGTGCCCCCGATGTGCGCATCGAGATGGCGCGCATCGTCGCCGGTGCGCCGCCCGCGCGGTGGACATCCCTGACGAGAGCCCAGCTGCAATCCGGCGTGCGCCGCTCCATCCGCAAGCTCGGCAATCCTGCGATCTGCCGTGGAGACGATGGCCAACTGCATCTCCTCGTGGTCAGCGTCAGCGTCGGCGGATGGTCCGGGAGCGCCATCAACCACCTCGTGTCCGACGATGACGGCCGCACGTGGGGTGCCCCTCGGCGCATCATCCTCTCGCCGCTCCTCAACCTCAGTTCGCTCGTGCGCGCGCCGGCGCTGCCGATTGCGGACGGCGGGCTTGGGGTTCCGGCCTACCACGAGTGCGTGACGAAGTGGGCCATGTGGGTGCGGCTCGATGCGCGAGGCCGGGTGGTGAGCTCGCAGCGCATGCCGCAGCCGGGCCCGGCCCTGCAGCCGGCGGTCGCCGCGATCAGCTCGGAATCCGCAGTTGCCGCGCTTCGCCGCGGCCGGGGCTCCGCGCCGAAGGTCCTCCAGTGCCGCACTGACGATGCCGGCGCATCATGGACGGCGACTGCCGATGCAGGCGTGCCGAATCCAGATTCAGGTGTTGCGCTCGCGCGGCTCAGCGACGGCACGCTGCTGCTGGCC
>JBIIIL010000242.1:0-3824 GCA_044234825.1 Phycisphaerales bacterium | reverse complement strand
GCTTGCCCAGGCTCGCCGCAATGCCGCGAAGGCCGCCGCCGAGGTCCGGATCAGGTGCTGAAGTACTTCGCCTGCGGGTGGTGCACGATGATCGCGCTCGTCGACTGCTCGGGCTCGATCTGCCAGTTCTCCGTCAGCGTGCAGCCGATGCGCTCGGGCTGGATCAGCCTGAAGAGCTTGGCCTGGTCGGCCATGTCCGGGCACGCCGGGTAGCCGAAGCTGTAGCGGCTGCCGCGGTACTTCTGCGTGAAGAGGTCGCTGATGCGCGGCGAGTCCTCGCTCGAGAAGCCAAGCTCGGCGCGGATGCGCTTGTGCCAGAGCTCCGCGAGCGCCTCGGCGCACTCGACGCCGATGCCGTGGAGGTACAGGTACTCGGTGTACTCGTTGCGCTCGAAGAGCTGCTTCGCGCGGTGGCTCGCCTCAGGACCCATCGTGACGCAGTGGAACGCCACCACGTCGCGCTGCGGCTCGCCGCCGGTGCCCTTGGCATCGACGGGGCGGAAGAAGTCGCTGATGCACACCTTGCGGCCGGACTTCTGGCGAGGGAACGAGAACCGCTCAACCTCCCGCTCGCGGTCCTCGGGATCGAACACGATGAGGTCGTTGCCCGAGCTCGCGCACGGGAAGTAGCCCCACACGACGGCAGGACGGAGGATGCGCTCGCGGCTGCACTCGGCCTTGAGCCGCTCGAAGATCGGCTCCACGGTGCGCTGCAGGAATGACGCGTAGGCCGCGTCGTCCATGTCGCCGCGGCGAAAGCCCCACTGCCCGCGGAACAGCGCCGTCTCGTTGATGTACGGGTAGATCGCGGAGAGGTCGATGCGTTCGGCCAGGCGCGAGCCCCAGAAGGGCGGCGACGGCACCGGATTGTCGTGCGTGATGGGGCCGCCGACGAACTGGCCTGCACCGCACGCGCCTGCAGGCTCGCTCGCGCCGGCGCGAACTGCGGCCGCCGCAGCTGCGGCCGCGCCGGCATCTGCGGTCGCCACCGCACCGCCCGCGGCGCCCTGCCCCGACTCGCCGTCAGCCGTCATCTGCGCGGCACGCACCTTGTCCGCGGCCACGCGCGCCTCCACGGCCTTGCGCCGCGCGAGACGGTCCTCGATCTGCTTGTCGATCTCCTCGAGGCGCCCGTCCGCGAGCGCATCGCACACCGAGAGCCCCTCGAAGGCATCGCGACCGTAGTAGAGCTTGCCGCCGTAGCTCGAACGCAGGTGCGACTCCGCGTAGTGGCGCGTGAGCGCGGCGCCCCCGAGCAGCACCGGCACGGTGATGCCCAGCCGGTTCATCTCCTTGAGGTTCTCCTCCATCACGGTCACGCTCTTGACGAGCAGGCCGCTCATGCCGATCGCGTCAGCGCCGGACTCGCGCCACGCGTCGACGATCTGAGTCAGGCTCTGCTTGATGCCGATGTTGCGGACCTCGTAGCCGTTGTTGGAGAGGATGATGTCGACCAGGTTCTTGCCGATGTCGTGCACGTCGCCAGCGACCGTGGCCAGCACGATGCGCGCCTTGGCGGTGCCGGTCTCGCCCGACTTCTCCATGAATGGCTGCAGGAACGCCACCGCCTTCTTCATCACCTGCGCGCTCTGGAGCACGAAGGGCAGCTGCATCTTGCCTGCGCCGAAGAGGTCGCCCACCACCTTCATGCCCGCGAGCAGGTGGTCATTGATGATCGCCAGCGGCGCATAGATCTTCAGCGCCTCGGTGAGGGTGTCCTCGAGCGCGCGGTCCTCGCCGTCGACGATGTGGCGCTGCAGGCGGTCCTCGAGCGGAAGCTCCGCGAGCGACGGCCCAGCCTGCGCGGTGCCGGCGCCATCGGGGAACAGCCCGATGAAGTGCTGCAGCGGATCGAAGTTCTCCGGCATCCCATCGGGGCGGTTCGTGCCGCGGCGGTCGAAGATCAGCCACTCGGCGGCGGCCCACTGATCCGCAGGAATGCGGTTCTGCGGCAGGATCTTGGAGAAGTGCACGATCGCGGCGGTGAGCCCACGCGCACGCGCCTCGTGCAGGAAGACGGTGTTCAGCACGGCGCGCGCAGCGGGCTTGAGCCCGAAGGAGATGTTCGAGAGCCCCAGGATGATGCCGCACGACGGGAAGCGCCTGGAGATCAGCGAGATGCCCTCGAGCGTCTCGAGCCCGAGCCTGCGGTCGTCGTCGTTGCCGGTGGCGATCGTGAAGGTCAGCGGATCGAAGAGCAGGTCACGCTCGTCCAGGCCCCACTTGCCCGTGAAGAGCCCGTGGATGCGCTCGGCGATCGCGAGCTTGCGGTCCGCCGTCTTGGCCATGCCCGCCTGGGGGTCCTCATCGATCGTCAGCGCCACGCATGCCGCGCCGTAGCGCTTGAGCAGCGGACACACGGTGTCCATGCGGATCTCGCCATCCTCCAGATTGATCGAGTTGACGATGCAGCGGCCTCCCGAGCGGCGGAGCCCTGCCTCCAGCACATCCGCCTGCGTCGAGTCGAGCATGAGCGGCGCGTTCACCTGGCGCACGTACCGCGAGATCACCTCGCCCATGTCGGCAACGCCGTCGCGGCCAACGAAGTCGACGCACACGTCCAGCATGTGGGAGCCGTCGCGCACCTCGTCGCGGGCCATCGACACCAGGCCGTCCCAGTCGCCCGCATCGAGCATGCGCTTGAACGCGCGCGAGCCGTTGGCGTTCGTGCGCTCGGCGACGATGAGCCACGAGTTGTCCTGCACGAACTCGGTGAAGCCGTAGAGGCTCGAGCACCCCGGCGCCTGCGGCACGATGTCGCGCGCCGATGCCTGCCGGCCGCCCACAAGCTGCGCCAGCGCCGCAATGTGCTCGGGTGTGGTGCCGCAGCATCCGCCGACGGCGCTGACGCCGAGCTCCTCCACGAAGCGGCGCATCGACTCCGCAAAGTCCGCGGGCTGCAGCGGGTAGTGGGTCTTGCCGTCCACGAGCACAGGCAGGCCGGCGTTGGGCACCACGCTCACGTGCCGGTCCCAGTGCTTCGCGAGGTACTGCACGTGCGGGGTCATCTCGACAGGACCCGTGGCGCAGTTGAGGCCGATGCTGGCCACCGGGAACGGCTTGACGGCGTTGACGACGGCCGCGATGTCGGAGCCCAGCAGCATCGTGCCCGTGGTCTCCATCGTCACCGACACGAAGATGGGCACGTCCTTGACGGACCTGCGCGCACGCACAAGCGCGTCGAGGCACGCGTTGATCGCCACCTTCACCTGCAGCAGGTCCTGGCAGGTCTCGATGATGAAGGCGTCGACGCCGCCCTGCAGGAGACCTTCAGCCTGCTCGCGGTAGCTGTCGAGCATTGTGTCCCAGTCGGTCTGGCCGAGCGTGATGAGCTTGGTGCCGGGACCCATCGAGCCCGCGACGAACCGCGGGCGGTCCGGCGTTGACAGGCGGTCACACGCGGCGCGCGCCACCTGCGCGGCCTGGACGTTCAGCTCACGGACCCAGCTGACCATCTCCTGGTCGAACTCAGCGGCCACGAGCTTGTTCGAGCCGAAGGTGTCGGTCTCCACGATGTCCGCACCGGCCGCGAGCATGGACTCATGGATCCGCTGGATCATGTCCGGGCGGCTGCGCACCAGGATGTCGGTGCAGTTGTCGCGGCCGAGCCAGTCCTCGTGGCGGCAGTCGGTGCACGAATGGATGGAGGTGCCCATCGCCCCGTCAAAGAGCATCACCCGGCGGTCAAGGCACCCAAGCAGCGTGCGAGGCATCGTCCCCGGGAACATACGCGCCGGAGGACCGGCTTTCAACCGTCCATCCGGATATACGGATGATTCAAGGTTCCCGGGCGTTCGTCGGGGGCCTGGAGCGCGTCGCGATCC
>JBIIIL010000081.1:0-9863 GCA_044234825.1 Phycisphaerales bacterium | reverse complement strand
TGGCGCGGCGGCGACGGCTGGTTGGGGCGCTCGCGGCCGCACGGCGGCGCCTCCCCGGGCGCCCCACCCTCAATAAGTGTGAAATGGCGAGTTTTCACAACAGCATCGCGCCGGATACCTTGCCGGGATGGCGCGTCCCCCGCTGCACACAGTCACCAAGCCGTCCCACTGGACGGTCATGATGGGGCCGGTGCGCTTCGAGGTGCTGGAGGTCATGCGCGCCATCGCGCCCTGCTCGGTCCGCGAGATCGCGCTGGCGCTGGACCGGCCCGCGGACACCCTGTATCCGCACCTCAAGGCGCTGCTGCGCATCGGCGTCGTCGTGGACTCGGGAGAGCGGCCCGGACGGACCAGGCCCGAGCGCGTGTACGACCTCATCGCCGATGACTTCCGCCCGGAGTTCCGCCGAGCGGGACGGAATGTCACGGCGAAGGCGGTCGATGACTCGATGCAGACGATGGCAGGCATGGTGTCCCGCACGTCACGCAAGGCGGCCGAGGCGGGCCGCATCGAGTACGGACCCGATGGACAGAACATCGTGGGCAAGCTCGAGAACGCGTGGCTGACGCCTGCGGAGTTCGCCCATGTCAGGGGGCGCCTCCGATCCATCAAGCGCTACCTCGATGCCCGCAAGGCGCGGCGCCAAGGCACGCTCTATCTGGCTGCGTTCTTCGTGCTCCCGGCGAGTCGCTCGAGGGGTGCACGCACCTAGACTCGAAGGCCCGTGATCGCAGCTGCCCTTATCGCCGCGACCCTCGCCGGATGCGGATCGCAACCCACGGTTGGCGACGACGGCACTGCTGCGCCCTCGGCCACTGCACCCCGCGCGTCGACGCATCCTGGCGGGCTCGATGGGGGCGACTTGATGCGGCCCGGCGGGCAGGTCGGCAGCGCCCCGTCCAAGGGGGTTGTGCAGGCCCAAGAGCGGTCCTTCGACACCGTCCTGGCGATCGTCGAGGCGATTCCAGATTCGATGCGCCCTGCCGGGCACGCCGCGCCGGATGCCAGCGCCGTGGCTGCGCTGCGTGTGCGCGCACGCGACGCGCAGGATCCTGGCGCCTTCCGGGCCGTGATCGCCGAGCTTCTTGGCTCCACCGGGCTGAGCCATCACGCCATCGTCCCTCATGACGCGGTGCCCGACGGGAATGTGGGCGAGGGCCGTCACGGCATGACGCTCGCGGTGATCGGTGGCGATGCCGTCGTGACCCGCGTGGAGCCAGGATCCCCCGCTGCCACCGCTGGAGTCGAGCCGGGCTGGCGGCTCGTGGCCTTCAGTGGCGATCCGCTGCAGATGGCGATCGCGCCGCACCTGCATGCGCGAACGGCACGGGAGCGGATGGTCCAGCAGCAGGCTCTCGAGACCTTCGTGGCGGCGCGACCGGGCGTCCTCGCCGAGATGCAGTTCCTTGACCGCGACGGCACGCCTCGCATGCTCGACATCACCTTCGACGAGCCCACCGCGAAGACGATCAGGTTCGGGATGCTTCCACCGATCCCCGCGGAGTGCGCGCACCGCATCATCGAGCCGTCGGAGTGGACCGGCCTGGGACACGACTCGGCCGGCGCGCCTCGCGTCGGCGTGATCCGCCTCGGGGTCTGGATGCCCACGCTGGCCCCCTGCATCGATGCCGCCGTGGATGCGCTTCGCGGATGCGATGCGATCGTGATCGACCTGCGCGGCAACCCAGGTGGAGTCGGGTTCATGGCCACTGGAGTCGCCGGCCACTTCATGACCGAGCCGGTGTCGCTGGGCCGCATGATCGCGCCCGATGCGGTGCTCGAGTTCCGCGCCAATCCGCGGCTCGTGGACACGCAGGGCAACGCGGTGCGGCCCTTCGCCGGACCGCTGGCGATCCTCGTCGATGGCGGCACCGCAAGCACGAGCGAGATCTTCGCGGCGGGGCTCGAGGACCACGGCCGCGCAGAGATCTTCGGCGGACCGAGCGCGGGCGCAGCGCTGCCCGCGATCACCACACGGCTCGACACCGGCGACGTGCTGCTCTACGCGATCGGGGACTTCCGATCCGCGCGCGGCCGCGCGATCGAGGGCACAGGCGTGGTGCAGGGCACCGATGCGCCGCCCGAGCTGAAGGACTACATCGACTGCCCCGATCCTGTGCTGCGTGATGCACTGCGATGGATCGGGTCGGTGCGCGCGGGCGGCGCGCCCGCAGGTCCGGCGACGGCCGGGGCGGCGGCATACGGCGATCCATCGCGCGCTGCGGTAGGGTCTGCCCAATGACGGCGGCAGCCCTGATCCTGAGCGGCGTGACCAAGCGCTTTGGAGCCACGCTCGCGGTGAACGCCCTCAGCCTCGAGGTGCCCGCCGGCTGCATGTGCGGGGTGCTCGGACCCAACGGCGCGGGCAAGAGCACGACGATCCGCATGCTCATGTCGATCATCCGCCCTGACTCGGGCCAGATCCGGGTGCTCGGCCAGGATGCGCTCGACATGAAGGACCGGATCGGCTACCTGCCTGAGGAGCGCGGCATCTACCGGCGCATGCGGGTGTCCGAGTACCTGCGCTACATCGCCCAGCTCAAGGGCGTGGCGCGGCGCGAGGCGGCCACGCGCGTCGCGGGCTGGCTTGAGCGCATCGAGCTGCCGGGCGTGGGGAAGATGCGCTGCGAGGAGCTCAGCAAGGGCATGCAGCAGAAGGTGCAGTTCGTGGCCGCCGTGGTCCATGACCCGCAGCTCATCGTGCTCGACGAGCCATTCTCGGGCCTCGATCCCGTGAACGCGCGCGTGCTCCTCGATACGGTGCGCGCGCTGCATGCCAGCGGCCGCACGATCCTGTTCTCCACCCACCAGATGCACCAGGCCGAGCAGCTGTGCGAGCGCGTGGTGCTGATCAACCGGGGCGAGAAGATCCTCGATGCCACGATGGAGGAGGTCTCGACGACCTTCGACCCGCGCGGGATCGCGGTGGAGCCCGACGGCGATCTCCCCGCCGCGCGCCATGCGCTCGCGGCAATGCCGGGCGCGCTTTCCGCCGAGCTCGCGCCAGACGGCAAGTCCGTGCTGGTGGCCGTCGAGCAGGGATGCGACACCGGAGCGCTGATGCGCGCAGCCCTCGATACCGTGCGCTGCCGCAGGGTGGAGCGCCGACGCACCTCGCTCGATGAGGTCTTCGTGCGCCTCGTGACCGAGCACGGCGGCCACATGCGCTACGCGACCCGGGAGGCGGCACATGCCTGATCCGAGGCTGGGCTCTCCGGCGCAAATGCCCGCCGCGCATCGCGAGCGGCACCTCAGCCGCGTGTGGACCGTCGCGTGGCGTGAGTTCCGGCACACCGCGCTCACCAAGGCCTTCGTGATCGGCGCGGTGGTGGTGCCGGTGCTCATGTTCGGCGTGGTTGCGGCGGTGCCGATCCTCACGGCCGGGTCCGCCAAGCCCATCGACGGCACTGTCGTCGTCGTCGATGCCGACGACCGCGTGACCATCGCGCTGCGGTCGATCTTCGACCGCATCCGCGCCGATCCCACGGATACGGACGACGAGGACCGCGCGCTTGCCGAGACGCTCCGGTCGGCTGCGCCGTCCATCTCGGCAGATCCCGCAGCGCTCGACCAGGCGGTGAAGGCGGCTCGCCTGGACATGTCGCAGGCCGCGAACGTCACCGTGGAGCGCGTGACGCCCGGCACGGACCTCGCGGCCCTGCGGGTGCGGCTGAACGCGGGCGAGCTGCTCGCGATCGTCGAGCTCCCGGAGGGCATCCTCGAGCCGACGCCGCCAGACACCGCGATGGTCAAGGTGGCGGTGCCAAGCTCGTCGAGCCCGAAGACGTCGGGCCTCATCGAGCGCCAGGTGCGCAATGCGGTTGTCCGCGCGCGAGTCGCCGCGACCGGCAAGGAATTCGAGAGGGTCCGCGCCCTGCTGCGTCGGCCGGTGGTTGACCTGGTGCGCGCCACTGATTCTGGCGGCGAGGCCAAGGAGAGCCTCGAGGCCCGCATGCTGATCCCGGGCGGCTTCATGCTCCTTCTCTGGATCACTGTCTTCTCGAGCGCGAACCAGCTGCTGACCACCACGATCGAGGAGAAGTCGAGCAAGGTCATGGAGGTGCTGCTGTCGGCCGTTAGCCCGGCGCAGCTGCTGTCAGGCAAGATCCTCGGCCAGGCGATCGTCAGCCTGGTGATGATGGCGATGTACGGCGGAGTGGCCGTCAGCGCGCTGGCGGCGCTGACGATGCTCGACTTCCTGCCGGTCTGGCTCGCGATTCTCTTCGTGGCCTACTTCGTGATGGCCTACTTCACCATCGCCGCGATGATGGCGGCCGTCGGCAGCGCGGTGAACGACCTGCGGGAGGTGCAGACGCTCGCTGGCCCGATCATGACGGTCATGGTGGTGCCGCTGATGCTGTGGGTGCCCATCGTCGAGCACCCGAACGGCATGCTGGCCACGGTGACCAGCTTCGTGCCGATGCTGACCCCATTCATCATGGTGGTGAGGTGCGGCGCGGCCACGGATCCGGTGCCCGCCTGGCAGATCGCGGCGTCGCTCGTCTGGGGATTTGCGGTGATGGCGGCGACGTTCTGGCTTGCCGCACGCATCTTCAGGGTGGGCGTGCTCATGCAGGGCAAGCCGCCCACGCCGCGCGAGCTGCTCAGGTGGGCATGGGCCCGCTGATGCGCGCGTGCCCAGGAGCGCCGTGATGCGCGCCAGCGCAGGACTGCGGTGATGGCCGGCGCGCTCGAGTGGATCGTGAGCACGGGGCTGTGGGTGATCGGATCCGCGATCGCCCTGGCCGCACTTGCCGGTATCGCATGGTGCATCGCCGGAGACCGTGCGCGCGGCAGGAGGCGCTGCCCAAAGTGCTGGCATGACCTCAGCGCGACAACCGGCCTGACCTGCAGCGAGTGCGGCTTCGTCGCGCGCCGCGACGCTGACCTGATGCGCACGCGGCGAAGAATCGGACTGGCCGCGTCGCTGTCCGCGTGCCTCTTCACTGCTGCGATCATCGTGCGACTGCAGCACAGCGGCGAGTCACTGTGGTCTCTCATGCCTGCGCGCGTTCCAGTCGCGCTTCTCCCCTTCCTTCCGCCAGTCGCACCACCTGCGCCGCAGGACCTCGCGGGTTCGCTGAAGGCCATGCTGCTTGGCGGCGTGCGCGAGGAGCTGCTTGGGCGCATGGCGCGCGGCGAACTGCCACGGAGCGCACTTTCGGCCGTTGCCGATGCATGCTGCGCCGGACACGATGGTGCGCGCCCGGGCACGCGTGCGTGGCTCGAGGCCTACGGCGACATCGTGGCCATGTGGCTGTCGACCGGCGAATCGGCCTATGCATCGAAGCCGTTCCGCGAGGCGCGGTTCGCAGGCACAAGCCCCACGCGGGCGGAGCTCGAGGCGCTGACTGCAGAGCAGGACGCCCGCAGGCTCGACGTGCGACCAATCTCGGAGCGGCTGATCGCGCTGCCTCCGATCGTGACCCTCGAGCCTGCCCCCGCAGCCGGCGGAGCGCCGTGCATCATCTGGCTCGACATCCGCGGCTTCCTGACGGAGGGTGGCGAGGTGCGCGTGCGGCTCGTTCCCGCGGAAGGTGCCCTTGATGCGATCGGAGGCGCGATTGCGAGCCCCGCTGATGCGCTGGCAGATCCCGATGCGCGCCTGGCCAGTGGCCGGAGCCTCGAGGGTCGCGACCCCGAGCCGCCGCTGAGATCGCATGCGGACAGGTGGATCCGGTGGGTCCCCTCCGGGAGCGGCGCGTCGCGCATGCCCGTAGTGCTCGGCCGGCACCCGCGAGCCCGGGATCCTGGCATGCACGCATCTGCGCCCGTGAGGGTCAAGGCGGATGTCGCGTGGCGTCATTCGCCCGATGCGCCGTGGAGCTCGTCTTCGTTCGTGCACGAGTGCACATCAGGGTCGGCCGGACCGCACATCGGCACAGAACAGGGCGCCGAGACGGCTGGCACCGAGCCCGCGCCGAGCAGCGATCCTGAGCCTCGCGACGTAGCGCCTCGTGGCGTGTCTGGCGCGGATCTTGATGCCGCAGTGACACGCGCCTTCGAGGACGGCGTCGTGCTGTGGCAGCACGGCGACTTTCCCGCGGCGATCCGATTCGACGCATCGGCCACCAGCGGCGAGAGCTTCAAGGGCGTCGCGATCGGCCTGGTGATCGACCTGCTCGAGGATGGCGTGGTGCGGCGCCGCACGAGGATCTGGTGGCCTGGAGGCGATCCGATGGCGAGCTCCCGCGCAGGATGGGAGCCTCCGGAGGAGGACATCGATGCGCTCCGCAGGCTTGCGCGGGACCCGGACGGCGGCAACGCGCGCTGGTCCATGCGAGTGCAGTCGGACGCGGACCTCGCGCGCCGCGCCACCAGCGCGGCGCGACCGGCCTACTGGCATGGCGAAGTCACGCTTCCGATCCGCGCGCGTCCGCGAGACGAGGCGGCACCGCCTCGGCGATTCACCTTCGCCGATGCGCCCACGGACGCGCCACCGCACACGCAGGGCCATGAGTCGCCCAACACGCCCAACACGCCCAACGCGCCAATGCCAATACCATCGCAGCCGTGAGCCACGACGCGATCTGGGCACCATGGCGGCGCAGCTACCTGCGCGAGCTCTCCGTGCGCGCCGGCGATGCCACGCGCGCGCTCGGCGAGTCGAAGGGGTCGCTGAACTTTCTCGCGGAGTACTGGGCGCACCCGGAGCGTGACGATCATCAGCATGTGGTGATGCGATCGCCGCTCGGCATGATCCTGCTCAACAGGTACCCGTACTCCAACGGCCACCTGCTTGTGGCGCTGGGCGAGCCGCGCCCGACGCTGCTCGACTACGACGCATCGCAGCGCGCCGAGCTGTGGCGGCTCGTCGACGTCGCCACCGACCTCGTGCAGCGCGCGCTCAATCCGCAGGGCGTGAACATCGGCGTGAACCAGGGCGTTGCGGCGGGTGCGGGACTTCCTGAGCACCTTCACGTGCATGTGGTGCCGCGCTGGTCAGGCGACACCAACTTCATGCCGGTGATCGGGCAGGTGCGCGTGATCCCGGATGCGCTCAATGCGATGTACGAGTCGCTGTGCGCGGCGGCCGCGAATCGCCGCTGACGCGCCAGCCATGCCGCCACCCGAAGCGACACTGGCGCCAGACGCCGCGCCCTCACGCCAATGACGACGCCCGGTCCTGCCGGGCGGCCGAGGCTCATGGCCTCGAGTGCCGGCACGCGTGCTCGAACCCAATTTCGAGGTGGGTTCGCCGTCCGTCGATCCCGACCTTCCACTCGGCGCAAGGCCGGAGGCCTGATCTTCGTCGCGGAATCGGCGATCCCTTGGGTTCGCGCAAGGTTCGAGCGCGTATGTGCCGATCACCGCCCAGCAGGTCCGGGCGTCCCATGCACCATAGCACGGGTTCTTCGCATCACGTTGACCACCCCCCGCAGTTCGGGTAGTTTTCACCATTTCCAGGAGCAAAGATGATCCGAGCCACATGCGCATCGCTGTCTGCCGTCGCCGCAAGCTGCCTCATCGGCTGCCAGAAGCCCGATCCGTACGCGACCGACCTCAAGTCGATCCTCGCGAACCCCAGCCCCGAGCTGCAGGGCGTGGCCGAGACGCCGAGCGACGTGGACCGCAACCTCGCGATCAACTTCAACAGCAACATGCGCCAGGCGAGCGATGACCTCGGCCGCGTGTTCCTCCTTGACCGGCCCAATCTCGGATCGCCGTACCCGATCGTGAACACGACGGGCAACCCCTGATCCGGCCCGCCGCGATCCCACATCCCGGGGTGTTCCTGAGGTTGCTCGCGGGCGTCGTCCGCGACTTCCACCCGAAGACGCTCCCCCCAATGCTGCGCGCGAACTATGCGCGCGAGCTCGTGTCATGGTTCTTCCTGCCGCTGATGCTCGGCGCCGTCGAGGGCGGCGTGCTCGGCATCGTGGTCAAGAAGATGTTCACGGGGGTGCCCGGCATCAGCCCCGCCGAGCTGGACATCGCCGTGGCGGCGGTCACGGCCGCGCCAAACGTCGCCAACCTGACGAGCTTCGCGTGGGCAGGCCTGGCGCATGGCCGGCCCAAGGTCCCCTTCATCGCGGCGCTGCAGATCGCCTCAGCGATCCTCATCGCAGGGGTCGCCGCCGTGCCGATCAGCGCGATCGGCCTATGGATCGTCGTGGTCCTGGCGTTCCTTGCACGCTCGACGTGGACAGGCGTGATCACCGTGCGGACGTCGGTGTGGCGGAACAACTACCCCGACGCCAACCGCGCCATCGTCGCGGGCCGCATGACGAGCGTGCAGGCCGTGGTGCTCGCGCTCTCCGGGCTCGTGATCGGCCAGGCGCTCGATGCGTCTCCGACCGCGTTCCGCTGGCTGTTCCCGATGCTGGCGCTCGCCGGGTTCCTCGGCAACTCGATCTACCGTCGCGTGCGGCTACGCGGGCAGCGGCGGCTGCAGCGCATGGAGCTCGATGGCCGGCGAGGCCGGCGCATCGCGGACCCGCGCGCGCTGTGGGCGCTGCTGCGAGAGGATCGCCTCTACCGGGACTTCATGCTGTGGATGTTCGTCTTCGGGCTGGGCAACCTCATGATGACGCCCGTGCAGACGATCATCCTCAACGACGAGTTCCACTGCTCCTACCTCGAGGGCATCATGATCACGACGATCCTGCCCGTCGCGATCATGCCGCTGATGATCCCCGTGTGGGCGAAGCTGATGTCGCGCACGCACATCGTCGAGTTCCGCGCCATCCACGGCTGGAGCTTCGTCCTCGGATCCCTCTTCCTGTGGGGGTCGTCCGCGCTCCACTCGATGCCACTGATGTACGCGTCGAGCGTGGCCTTCGGCGTCGGCTTCGCGGGCGGGTCGCTCGCATGGAACCTAGGGCACCATGACTTCGCGCCCGCCCACCGCGACAGCGACTACATGGCGGTGCATGTGACCCTCAACGGGATCAGGGGGCTGATGGCCCCTTTCCTCGCTGTGGCCCTATACGTGCCCATGCAGCGCATGGGTATCGGTCCTTGGTTCTTCGGCCTGTGCTTCGTGCTCAACACGATCGGCGTGATGGGATTCGTGTGGATGCGACCTGCCGTGAGGCGGTTGGAGCAGGCCCAAACCGTGGTATAGTCATCGATTCCCCGCTCCGGAAGCGTTCCGGCGGATCAGCACCTTGCCCAGCCATCCGTGGCCGCGGCGCATTTGGACACGCACCTCTACCGCCATGGTTGACTACAACCTCATCGAAGACATCCAGCTTGACGCCAACCTCGCCGATCAGCTCCTCAAGGACGCGTTCGGGCCGAGTGGCGCATCAGGCGACCTGACCACCTTCCTCTCGCGCACCTCATCGCCCGAGACGAAGCCCAACAGCATCCTGAAGGGTCGGGTGGTCTCGATCAGCGGCGACTACGTGATCGTCGATGTCGGCCTCAAGAGCGAGGGCCAGATCCCCAAGGCGGAGTTCGAGGATTCGGGCGGCGTTTCCCCCGGCGACGAGGTCGAGGTGCTGCTCGAGGAGAACGAGGATGCCGAGGGCAGCATCGTGCTCTCCAAGCGCAAGGCCGACCGCATCCGCGGCTGGGAGCAGGTCTTCCAGACCCGCAAGGAGGGCGACGTCGTCGAGGGCAAGTGCCTGCGCAAGATCAAGGGCGGCCTGCTGGTGGACATCGGCGTGCCCGTGTTCCTGCCCGCCTCGCAGATCGACGTGCGCCGTCCCGGCGACGTCGGCGACTGGGTGGGCCGCACGCTGCGCGCGATGGTGCTCAAGATCGACGAGCAGCGCCGCAACATCGTCATCTCGCGCCGCAAGCTGATCGAGGAGGAGCGCGAGGAGGCGAAGAAGCGCCTGCTTGGCCAGGTGAAGGAAGGCGACATCGTCAAGGGCACGGTCACGAACATCGCCGACTTCGGCGCGTTCATCGAC
>JBIIIL010000043.1:0-13744 GCA_044234825.1 Phycisphaerales bacterium | reverse complement strand
CCTGTGCGCGCATGCGTCGCTTGACCTCAAGTGGATCGCGGTGGCGCTCGAGCGAGTGCGCGATGCCCTCGATCCGGAGTACGTGCACGGGCTCCAGTCGCGGGCAGATGCCCTCGCGGCATTCGTGGCGCGTGGCGCGCGCGACCCGGCGGGCTGCGATGCGGACCTGTTCCAGCGGGCGAAGGAGGACCTCGACAGGTTCAGCATGCCACTGCACGAGGCGTCGATCACCCGCACGCTGCGGGAGCAGGCGTGCGGCGGTCCCAGGGTGACAGTTGGCGGAAAGGCGGTCCCAGGGGCCGCGGAGGACAAGTGAGCGACTTCAGCGTATGCGTCATCATCCCGGCCGCAGGTCGCGGCGAGCGGTTTGGCGGCGAGAAGGTGTCGCAGGAGATCGGCGGACGCCCGATGCTGCTTCGCACCGTTGAGATGTTCACGCGTCGTCCTGAGGTGGCGAGCGTGATTGTGGCCGCACCGCCTGATGGCATGGATGCGTTCATGGCGCGCTTCGGTGCGCAGCTTGGGTTCCATGGAGTCGCCGTGGTGCCAGGCGGAAGGATCGAGCGCTGGGAGACCGTGAGCCTGGCGCTGGCGCATGTGCCGCAGGGTGCGACGCACGTGGCGGTCCACGATGCGGCACGGCCGTGCGCGAGCGACGAGCTCATCTCTCGCGTCTTCGATGCCGCGCGCATCGCGCCCGCGGTCGTGCCTGGCGAGCCTGTGCGCGCCACGCTCAAGCGGGTCTCGGCCGAGTTGGTGCCTGCGGCGGCCGATGACGCGATCGCGGACGCGATCCTCGGCGATGCAGGCCGCGAGGCGGCCCAGGGTCGGCTTGTCGAGGAGACCATCTCGCGGGATCGGGTGGTCGCCGTGCAGACGCCGCAGGTCTTCGAGGTGTCGCTGCTGCGCCGCGCCTACGCGCAGCCCGACCTTGCTGGAGTCACCGATGACGCGATGCTTGTGGAGCGCCTCGGCGAGCCCGTGCTTGTGGTCGATGGCGAGGTCCGCAACATCAAGGTGACCACTCGGGAGGACCTGCTTGTGGCCCGAGCGTTCGCGTCCATGGCTACTTCGGCCGCACCCCGCCAATGGTGAGCGTGGCGGGGCGGCCCGGGCGCCGCTGACGCGCGCTGGCCGGGGGGCACCCTGTGCATGTCGAAGCCTTGCGGCGGGAGGGAAGCAGGGGCCGGACGATCGCCCACGCACACCCCGCGGCGATGGCGGTTGCGATCCAGAACTGCCAATCGCCCAAGGGAAACGTCACGCCCCGCCTCCAGCTGCGCGGTACGCGATCAGCGCGCCGACGTACGCGAGCGCGGTCATCCAGGCGAACTGCACGAGCGGCCATGACCACGAGCCCGTCTCGCGCCGGACCAGCGCGAGGGTGGGCAGGCACTGCATCGCAAGCACATAGAACACGAGGAGGCTCCACGCGGTGGGCCGCGTGAAGAGCGGCGAACCGTCGACCCTCGTCGCGCTGCGCACCTTCTCGAGGGTCCCCTCGTCGCCGTCCGAATCCGCGCCCGAACCCGTCACCACAAACACCGTGGTGGTGAAGACCTCGCGCGCCATGAAGCTCGTGAGCACAGCCACAGTGAGCTGGCTGTCGAGGCCGATCGGCCTGAACAGCGGCTCCATAGCGCGACCGGCCATGCCTGCGAAGCTGGCGTCCTGCTGCGCACGTGCAGCCTCGGCCTCGCTCGCTTCAGCCTGCTGGGAGGCGATCGGGCCAACAGCCTTTGGGTAGGCGCTGAGCCACCACATCACCACCGCTATGGCGAGGATCACGCTGCCGGCGTTGCGCAGGAAGAGCCAGCCCCGCTCGACTGCGGCAACAATCGCAGTGCGCACGTGAGGCAACCTGTAGTTGGGCAGCTCGAGCACCATCGGCCTGCTCGGTCCGCGCAGCACAGTCCGCCGGGCGAGCAGGGCGGTGAGCAGCCCAGCCACCGCACCGAGCACGTAGCAGCCGACGAAGGCCAGTCCCGCCATCGCCGGGCGGTCCGCGAAGAGGATGCCGCACAGGAGGACGTACACCGGCAGCCTTGCGGAGCAGCTCATGAACGGCGCCGCGAGGATCGTGGCGATGCGGTCGCGCTGGTCCGGGATGAGCCGCGTCGACATGATGCCGGGGAGCGCGCACGCGTGGCTTGAGAGCAGCGGCATGAACGCCTGCCCCGGAAGGCCGAATCGCCGCATCACCCTGTCGAGCGCGAAGGCTGCGCGAGCGAGGTAGCCGGAGTCCTCGAGCAGCGCCAGCAGGAAGAAGAGGATGCAGATCTGCGGCAGGAAGACGACGGTCGCCGCGATGCCCCCGACCACTCCATTGGCCAGGAGGTCCTGCAGCACGCCCTCCGGCATCACCGCGCTGACGCCGGAGGCCAGTGCGTCGAAGACCGTGCCGATCCACTCCATTGGCCACTTGGCGACCCAGAACAGCGCAGCGAAGAGTCCTGCCATCACCGCGCCAAAGAGAGCCAGCCCGAGCACGGGGTGGGTGAACGCGGCATCGAGTCGGTCGTGCAGCGCGTCACGGCTCGACGTGCCGCTGCCGCCGATCTGCGCGAACAGGTGGTTCGCCCACCGCACCGCATCGGCGCTTCCCGGCTCGCCCTCCGGAAGCGGATGCAGCGGAAGCGGTGCCTGACGGCGTGCGGCGACGTCGGACAGCGCGTCGATGAGCGCGGTCAGGCCCATGCCGCTCCTGCCGGAAACCGCGACGACCGGGCACCCGAGCAGGTCCGCTGCGGCACGCGTGTCGACGCTGAGCCCGCGTCGCGCAGCCTCATCGCTCAAGTTCATCGCGATGACCGCAGGCACGTCTCGCCGGAGGGCGCTCGCCGCGAACTGGAGGTTGCGCACGAGATTCGTGGAGTCGAGCACGATGAGCACCGCATCTGGAGCGCCCTCGCCGATGCGCCCCTCGAGGCAGTCGCGGCAGAGTCGCGACTCGGGCAGCTCGAGGCGAAGGCTGTACACGCCGGGCAGGTCGATCAGCTCGATCTCCGTGCCGCGGCTGTCGCGAACCGTGCCGACGTGGTGCTCGACCGTGCTGCCAGGGAAGTTCGCGGTCTTGACCTTCAGGCCGCACAGTGCGTTGAAGAGCGTGCTCTTGCCCACGTTGGGGTTGCCCAGCAGCGCAACCCTCCTGGTGCGCACTGGAGCGCCAGTGCCGCGATCGACCGCGTCAGCCGACGGCATCGCGTGCGCGTCCGGAGGGTTCCGGCAGGGGCGTCACGAGTATCCGCGCCGCCACATCGTCGGCAATGCCAAGGCGAGTGCCATCCACCTGCACAATGCACGGCGCCCCAGGCCGGCAGACGCGCAGCTCGCAGGAATCGCCAAGGCCCATGGCGGACAGCAGGCACCGATCGTCGTCAGGCAGGCCCTCGAGTGCCGCGCACTCGACTGTCGCCCTCTGACCGCGCCGCAGCTGCGTCAGAGGAATGCGGACCGCCACTTGGGTCCGGCGGTCTGGGTTGTCTCCCTGGGGATCCCGCATCGGGGGATCGTATTGAGACTCAGTCTCAATATCAAGTTCCCGGACGAATGGACTGGCAGTCGATGACGAGTGCCGCTTCGCAGTAGGGACCCACAAAGGCCGTTTGGGCAGCCGAGATGCCGTCGTACGGACGCTCAGGCGCAAAGCGGACAATCGGCGAGAGGGTGCCGGTCACCTCATAGGTCGCGCCGCGGTAGTCGCCCTTGAGGAGCTCGTCTGCGTCGGTCCTCGGGAGGCGCACGATGAAGGCAGTGCCCGCGCCCCGCGAGTCAGCCCTGCGCGCATCGCGCGCGATGAATCGCACCATCCGATCCCTCGCGGATCCCTTCTCCACCCTCACGAGCTGGACGGTCCATGTCACGGGCGCACGGAGGCTGCGCTGCTGCGATGCGCTCCACTTCACCACATCCGCAGTGAAGGCATCGAACGTGTCACGCTGCGATGGACTCGGGGTTGCAGGGAACCGACTGGCGTACGCCGCACGCATTGACGCGAGGACGGCCTCCGCATCCGAGCTCGCCCCTCCCGCGAGGGGCTCCTGAGATGGGGTGGGCGTCTGGTTCGGTGCCGATCGGCGGTCGGACGGATCCTCGTCCCAGGAGCGCGCCGGCTTCGACCGCTGCGGTGCGGACGAGTCTTTGTCGATCGGCTCAGACTCGGGCGCTGCGGGCGAGGGGGTCGTCGAGGGCGGAGGAGCCTTCGCGACCGGTGGCGTGGGCGCGGGTCGCGCTGCCAGCTCGGCCCGCAGCTTTGCGACCTGCTGACGAAGCTCGTCGATCATGCGCTCCAGCTCAGTCGCTCGCGCGCGCGCCTCCGCGAGCTCCTCCTCGAGCTGCTGCTCGCGCTCCGACTGCTGGTGCGTGCTGTCCGGCGCGGGCTCGTCTGCTGAAGGCTCCGGCTCAGGCTCTGGGGCCGGCTCTGGCTGAGGCTCCGGCGCAGGTTCCGGCTCCGGGTCAGGGGCGGGCTCAGGCTGTGCGGGCGGTTCGGGAGGCGCGGGCGGATCCTGCGAAGGCGCAGCGGGCATCGCGAGAAGCGCACAGATCACAAGGGCGTCGAGCGACAGCATCGACGTATCCTATCGGTGCACGGCGAGGATGACCGTCCGCGCTCCGACCATGGACCCCATCAGCACGATCATTCGCACTGCACGGCGGCGGATCATGATTCGTGACGCGATCGCCTGCGGCGCGTCGGCATCGCTCGCCGTGGGGTGCGCCCTCCTCGCGTTGCTTCTCGTCGCGCGTCTTGCGAGCGGGTGGGTCGCCTGGCTCGGGTCGCCACTCGTGCTTTGGATCGGACTTGGGCTCAGCATCGCGTCAGTGGCCGCATGGATCGCCACGCGCGTGAACCGACCTTCGGACCTCGCCGTGTCGAGCATCGTGGACGTCAGGCTCGGACTCAATGACCGGCTCTCGACCGCTGTGGCGGTGGCGCAGCGCACCGATCCCTTCGCGCGCGCGGCTATCGAGGATGGGGTGCTCGCCGCGCAGGACCGGCGTGTCGGTGAAGGAGTCGCCGGAGCCTGTCCGCTCGGCTTGTCCGGTCGGTCGCTTGCAGGCCCCGCACTGATGGTCGCCGCAGTGGCGGCATGGCTGCTGCTGCCGCCGATTCCGAGGGGCGTGGCGGATGCGCCGGACGCGGCCGCACAGGAGGAACTCGCCGCGGCACGCGCCGCCGCCGCTGCCCGCATGGAGCCGGTCGTGCGGCAGATCGAGTCGAACGAGGCGCTGAGCAAGGCACTCGGACTGGATCAGTCGCCGGACGCCGAGGCCGAGAGCGCGCCACGGGACGGCGAGTCCGCTGAGGCAGTGCGGAAGGAGGCCGCTCGGCGCATGACAGAGCTGACGCAGCGCCTCGATCAGCTCTTGCAGTCCGAGCAGTCGCAGCAGCTCGATGCGCTGAAGGATGCGCTCAGCCGGGTGGAGCCATCCGAGGCTTCGCCAGTGCAGGGGCTGGCCGAGGCGCTCAAGCGCGGCGATGCGGCGGCGGCGCGCCAGAAGCTCGACGAGCTTGCGAAGCAGGCCTCCGATCCATCGCTCGATGCGGCCACGCGCGAGTCGCTGGCGAAGTCGATTGAGCAGCTCGCATCGGATATCGAGCGTGCTGCGCAAGGCAATGGGTCGCTCCAGAAGGCGCTGGAGCGCGCAGGCATGGATCCTGCGCTCGCCTCGAATCCGGCGGCCCTCGAGCAGGCGCTGGCCAAGTCCGATCAGCTCAACGAGGCGCAGAAGGAGAGCATCCGCCAGGCTGCGCGCGCGCAGCGCAGCGCGAGCGAGTCGCTCGAGAAGCTCGCGAAGTCCATGGGGCAGTGCGCAGGACAGTGCCGCAACCCCTCCTCGAGCAAGTCGGGCGGCGCCGCGGGATCCCAGGGCGGCCAGTCTGCGGGCGAGGAGGGATCGAAGCAGTCCGCGGGCGCGTCATCGCTCGCCCAAGGCAGCGAGATGCTCAGCGAGATGGAGCAGCTGGCGCAGATGATGCAGGATGCGCAGTCGGCGCGCTCCCAGTGCGCAGGTGGCGGCCAGCAGACCCAGCTCTCCCGCAGCAGCTCGGCATCGCGGTCAGGGCAGGCGGGTCAGGGACGCGGCTCCCAGGGCGGACCATCCAACGGCGGCAACACGCCTACCGCGGAGACCCCGTTCGGGACGAAGAGCCGCAAGGAGAAGGTCGCGAACCAGGGCGGTGACGTGATTGCGCGCCAGCTCGTCGAGTCGCCTCCCGTGGTTGGCGAGAGCCGCGCCAAGCTCAAGCAGATCGCCCAGGAGATCTCGCGTGGAGTCGAGGAGGGCACAGGCGAAGACCCCGTGCCGCCGCACCTGCGGGAGGCGCATCGCCGCTACTTCGGCGAGATGCGTCGGCGCATCGAGGAGAAGACAGGTCCGGCGGCGCCGTGATGCGGCGATGTGCGGCTGTCGCGCGGGCGATGGCGGTCGCTGCGCTGGAGGTCGCCGCGCTCGCGGTCCTCGCAGGCTGCGGCGCCGGGGAGGCTGGCTCGCCTCAGTCTGCCGGACTTCCGCCGCGCGAGGTCGTCGTGTACGTGTCAGCGGATGAGTCGGTCGCGCGCCCCATTCTCGCGGCCTTCGAGCGGGATACGGGCATTCAGGTGCGGGCTCGCTTCGACACGGAAGCCTCGAAGGCCACGTCGCTGGCGGCCATGCTCAAGGCCGAACGCAATGCACCGCGTGCGGACTGCGTATGGTCGGGCGAGGCGCTGACAACGGCTGACCTCGCCGCCCACGGTGTGCTTGCGCCTCACCGTGGGCTGCGGGCGGACCGCATCTCGGATGGATGCCGGGGCAGGTCAGGCCGCTGGTACGGATTTGCGGCAAGGCCTCGGGTGCTCGTCTACCGCCCGTCCGTCACCGATCGGTCCGCGCTGCCGAGTTCCTGGTGGCACGTAGCTCACGGCACCTGGTCGGGCACGCTCGCCATGGCAGACCCTCGGTTCGGCACGACGCGCGGCCACCTGATCTCGATGTCAATGATGCCGGAAGGGCGCGGCGATGCGTGGATCGACGCACTCGCTGACCGGTCGCCAATCGTGCTGTCTGGCGGCAACGCCGCTGTGGTCGACGCGGTATGGCGCGGCGAGGCGTCGATTGGCATGACCGACGAGGATGATGTGCGTGCCGCGCGTGCGCAGGGCGCCGACGTGGAGTGCATGGTGCTCCCCATCGCCAGCGGAGATGACCCCTCCAGCGGCTCGGCGATGACCCCGTCGACCGTGGCGCGCGTCGCCGACGGACCCAATCCCGATGAGGCTGCGATCTTCATCGAGTGGATGCTGTCGCCGCGCGTGGAGGCTTGGCTCTCGGCAAGCCGCTCGGGAAACGCCCCCGTGGCGGACCCGGAGGGCGCCCGGCTCGTCGACGTAGATGCGGACTGGCCTGCGAATCTCGAGCGGGGGGACCCCTACAGGTGCGCGGCCGCCGGTGACGCAGCCCCCGTCGACTGGGACCTTGCTGCGCAGGCGGGCGACGCGGCGCTGTCGCGATTCATGGACAGGATCCGCAAGGCCCGGTGATGCGCGCGCTCGCCGCATGTGCGCTGCCTGCGCTGCTCGTGGCCTGCCCGGTGGCCTGGAGCGGGATTGCGACCGCCTTGGGCGCGGACAGCGACACGAACCGGTTGCCGATCGCCGACCTCGCGCGTGGATGGCGCGGAACGCTGCAGTGGTGCATCCCGATTGCGCTGGCGTCTGCAGCGCTTGGCTGGCTGCCCGGTCGCGTGCTGCGCGAGCGGATTGCGGCCGGTCGTGGCGCGATTGTCCTGGTCGGCACGCTGTGGTCGCTGCTGATGCCGCCCTATGCGCTCTTCTACTGCGGCTGGCGGCTGTGCAGGCCGGGCATGTGGATCGGCGACTGGGCAGCGACGCATGACCACGTGGCCACGGTGCGCCACGTGGCGCTCGCCCTCTCGCTGGTCAGCTGGACATGGCCGGTGTCTGCGCTGTGCGTCGCTGCGCTTGGACCGCACCGGCGCGCTGAGGCTGAGGATGCTGCGTTGCTCGATGCGCGCTCATGGGGCGATCGATGGCGTGCCGCGTGCCGCAGCGACTGGCTGCCGCTGCTTGCAGCCTTTGCCGCTGTGCTGCTTGCGCTCGTTGGCGAAACGACGTCCTTTGATGTCGCGCGGGTGATGACTGCGGCGTCCGAGCTGAGACTGCTCGATGCAGCAGGGTCGGGGCCCGCCACATTGTGGGTCGTGGCATCAGTGCCGAGCGCGATTGCCCTGATGGGCGTCCTCGGCGCATTGGCGGCATGGCGCACCCTGTCGGCGCGACGAGACACGGTGGCTGGAGTGCCTCGCGCTGGCTTGCCGGCCCGGTGCTCGTGCGCGGTCCATCGTGCTGGCGTGGCACTCGCGGCGGCACTCGTGGGAGTTGCGGCGCTTGTGCCAGGCGTGCTGCTCGCGCGTGACGGGCTGCGTTCGGGGGCATGGACATCCTTTGCGGCGCTGCATGGCGAGGCCGCCTTCGGGTCGCTGATGTCGGCGCTCTTGGGCGGCGCTCTTGGAGCGCTGGTCGCGGCTACGACCTGCATTGCGGCGATGCACGGCCGAGGGGCGTGGGCTGTCGCCTCCGCCGGCGCGATGTGGGCTGTCGGCACGGCACTGCCGGGCGTGCTGCTGGCGACCGCCTACGAGTCGATGTGGAACTCCGTTCAGCCGCTGCGAACCGTCTACGACTCTGCGGCCATGGTCCCCATGGCGCAGGTGGCGCATGCGGGCCTCGCGTGCTGGATGGTCGGTTGCCTCATGGCAAGCCGTGTGCCTCGCGAGGCCGTCGACGTCGCGCGGCTGCATGCGCATGGCGTGCGTGGCATGATGCGCGCGCATGCGCCAAGCATCTGCACTGCGGCTGCAGGTGGAGGCGCCGTCATGGCGGCGTACTGCGCCTCCGAGACCGCGATCGCATCCCGGCTGCTCCCGCCGGGCGCCGAACGCATCGCGCCCATCCTGATGAACGCGATCCACTACCAGGACCAGTCCGCGGCGCTTGCGGCGCTGCCGTGGATCGGTGCGCTCGGTGCGCTCATGGCGGCCCTTGCCGTGTGTGCGTGGGCGCGTCACACGCGAGTGGATCGCGTGCCGCCGTCGGTCGGGCGTGCCGCCGCGATGTGGGCCGCGGTCGCGCTGTGCCTCGTGGGATGCGGCAGCGGCGGCGAGCAGGGGGCGGGGGGCTCCGAGCCTGGACCTGCGGCTGGTTCGGTGCGCGCCGATCCGCGCGACCGGGGCGGCGCGGGGTTCGCCGCAATGGCCAGTGACGTGGAGGTGTCGGAGGACGCGCCGCCGCCATTGGCGTGCGAGCAGGTGATCGGCATGCGGGGCCGCATGCCCGGCCGGTTCGACTACCCGCGCGCAGCCGATGTTGCGCCTGACGGGACCGTTGCCGTGATCGACAAGTCCGGTCGCGTGCAGCGCTTCGCCGCCGACGGCAGCCTGATCGACGGATGGCGAATGCCGCGCACCGACAACGGCATGCCGACTGGCATCACGGTCGATCGCCACGGCCGGCTCTGGATCGCAGACACCCACGAGCACCGCGTTCTCGTCTGCTCTCCCGACGGGACGGAGCTTGGCTCCTTTGGCGGTTACGGTCGCGAGCCGGGGCAGTTCATCTACCCCACGGACATCCTGATGCTTGATGACGCGGACGCGTCGCGGTGCGCAGCGGTCGTGAGCGAGTACGGCGGAAACGACCGGCTGCAGTGGTTTGAGGTGTCCTGCGGCACCGATGGAGTGGTCGCCTCTCCGGTGCGTGCGGTCGGCGGCCAGGGCTCCGGGACGGGGCAGTTCCTGCGGCCGCAGTCCATGTCCCGAATGCCAGATGGATCGATTGCGGTTGCCGATGCGTGCAACCACCGCATTGTGCACCTGTCGCCGGAGGGGCGGTGGCTTGGCGCGATCGGTCAGCCCGGTCGGGACCTTGGCCAGCTGTCCTATCCCTACGGCGTGCGCGCTCTCCGCGACGGCGCCGTGCTTGTGGCGGAGTTCGGCAACAACAGGATCCAGTGCCTTGACGCGTCAGGTCGCGGACTGTGGGTGCGAGGAGGCGGCGGGCGCGACATCGGCCGCCTCGTCGCGCCGTGGGCGATCGTCGGAGACGAGTCGGAGCCGCTTGTGGTGGATGCGGGAAACTGCAGGCTGGTGCGCGTGAGTCTGCCGGCAATCGACGAGAGGTAGCCTCCACCGCGGATGCTGCCGATCGGCTTCGAGCGACCGATTGCCTTGGCGTTGCTGCTGGCGCTGCCCGCCATCTGGTGGGGCGCGTGGCGGTGGCGGCATGCCACGGGCGTGGCACGCGCATGGACTGCCGCCACCGTCCGCTCCGTGCTGCTGCTGCTGCTTGCGGCTGCGCTCGCGCAGCCGTCGATCATCCGCCGCGGCGAGGGGGTCACGCTCCTCGTGGTGGCGGATGTGAGCCGCTCGATACCGCCCGCGCTGATCCAGCGCGCCGAGTCAGCGCTCCAGCAGGCGGTGGCGGAGCCTCCCAATCGGGAGGACCGGGTGGGTGTGGTGACCGCGGCACGCGAGCCCGCGGTTGCCGAGATCCCGCGAATCGGCGGTGAGGTGCACCTCGGCGGGCATGGCGGTGACGCTGAGGGCAGCGACCTTGCGGCAGCGATCAGGCGAGCCCTGGCGCTCCTGCCCGCGGACACGATGAACCGAATCCTGCTGGTGTCCGACGGCAACGAGACCTCCGGAAGCCTGCAGGAGGCCGCGGACCTTGCCGCTGCCAACGGGATCCCGATCGACGTGTTGCCCCTTGAGTACTCGCATCCTCGCGAGATCGTGATGGAGGCGCTTCGCGTGCCTGCACGTGCCCGGCTCGGGCAGGCGTCGACGATGCGGGTGCTGCTGCGGAGCCAAGGCGCATGCGAGGGCACCCTCTACATCTGGCGCAATGACCAGCCCCTCGACCTCGATGCCGCAGCATCGGGTGCCGGGCGGCGCATCGCGCTGACCGCGGGACCGAACACGGTCGAGGTGCCCATCGCGCTCGAGGTTGCGGGCGCGCAGCGCTTTCGCGCGGTGTTCGAGCCCGATGCGGCCTGCGGCGACGTCATCGTCGAGAACAATGCGGGTGCAGCGACCGCGTTCGTCGAGGGCGATGGCCGCGTGCTTGTGGTGGATGACACGGGTGCCGAAAGCGCATCGCTCGTGGAGGCCCTGAAGGCAGGTCGCATCGACGTCGACGTGCTGCCAGCTGACGCCCTCGCAGGCGGCATTGCGGTGCTGTCCGGGTACGACGCCGTCATCCTGAGCAACATCCCGCGCTATGCGGTCGACAACGCGACGGACCGCATGCTCAAGGCCTACGTGCACGACCTTGGGGGCGGGCTGCTGATGACCGGCGGGGACCGCTCCTTCGGCGCAGGAGGATGGATCGACAGCGAGACTGCCAAGGCCATTCCGGTCAAGATGGATCCGCCCGCGACGCGGGAGCTTCCGCGCGGCGCGCTCGCCCTTGTCGTGCACTCCTGCGAGATGCCCCAGGGCAACTACTGGGGACAGCAGGTGGCGATCGCGGCCATCGAGGCGCTCTCCCGCCTTGACTACATCGGCATTGTGGTGTTCGGATTCGGCGGAGGCGGCAACGGCGCGCAGTGGGCGCACCCGATGCAGCTCGCGGGCGACAAGGCCTCAGCCATCGCGGCGGCACGCAGCATGGTGGTGGGGGACATGCAGGACTGGCAGGCGGCACTCACGCTCGCGTACGACGGGCTCATGGGCGTTCGCGCAGGCCAGCGCCACGTGATCATGATCTCCGATGGGGATCCCGCGCCGCCCACGCAGGCCCTGCTCGACTCCTTCAAGGCAGCGCGCATCACGATCACCACCGTCATGGTGTACGGCCACGGTTCCGCGGCCGACTTCCAGAACATGCGGGCGATGGCTGAGCAGACGGGCGGAACCTTCTACAACATCACGGCCGCCACCGTGAAGAGCCTGCCGCGCATCTTCACCAAGGAGGCGACGATGGTGTCGCGCACCCTTGTGCTCGAGGGCGACTTCCAGCCCGAGGCGCGCGCAGACGTCGGCGGACCTGTGGCGGTGTCCAATCCGCTGCCGCGCATCGGCGGGTACATCGTGACGGTGCCGCGCGAGGGGCTTGCGCAGGTTCCCGTGGTCAACGTGACCTCTGAGGGCACCGACCCGATCCTCGCGTACTGGAATCACGGGCTCGGCAAGGCGATTGCCTACACCAGCGACACGTCCGGGAGATGGGGCGCGGACTGGATCTCCTGGCCCGGCTACCAGCCCTTCTGGGAACGCGCGGTGCGCTGGCTCATGCGTCCGCCTGCGCCGTCCAACATCGCCATGCGCACGCGCACCGAGGGCGATCAGGCGATCGTCGAGCTCGATGCGACGGATGCCGCCGGCGGGCTCGCGAACTTCCTTCGCACGGATGCGCGCGTCGTGCGCCCCGACGGCACGGTCGCGCCCATGGCGATGGAGCAGACCGGACCAGGCCGCTACCAGGCCCGCTTCGACACTCCGGAGACGGGCTCGTACCTCGTGGACGTCGGCCTGCTCGACGGGCGCGGCACGCGGTCAGGCGGATCGGTGCAGGCGAGCGTGAGCGTCCCGTACGCGAGGGAGTTCCGCGCCACACGCGACAACGCTGCGCTGCTGCGCAGCGTGGCGGAGCGCACCGGCGGGACGGCCTACACGATCGCGGACCTCGCCACCGCGCAGCTCTTCGATCGACGCGGGCTTGCGGTGCCGCAGGCGGTGCGCCGGATCTGGGATGTGCTGGCGATCGTCGCCGCCGCGCTTCTCGTGATCGATGTCGCGGTGCGGCGGCTCGCGTTCGACCGTGACGCCGCGAAGGAGCTCGCCCAGGGAGTCGTGGGCGGCGCATCGGCGACGAGCGGCGAGTCGGTCGCTGCATGGCGCGCGGCGCGACGCAGGGCTGCGCGCGCATCAACGGATGAGTCGGGCCCGCCGGGAGGTGCGCCGACAAGGACGCCGCCAGCCAGCACCAGCGGACCGTCGGCCATGCGGCCACCATCAGGTCCACCTGCTGAACCCAAGCCCACCGGCGCAACGCCGGCTGAGGGTGATGACGACTCGCCGCTCGCGCGCCTGCGCAAGGCCAAGCGGCGCGCGCAGGAGGATCGCGGCGGTGGGGATGGCGGAGGCGCGCTCCATGGCTAGCGCGCCTGCGGCGTCCGATGCCCCCGGTCCCCAGTCGGGTCGGCTCGATGCAGTGCCCGCTGGGCTGCACGAGCGCATCGAGAGTGTGGAGGAGGTGCGCGAGGCGTGTGCCGCGTTCCGAGGTGTGGCGGACGCCGTCCGCGCGGCCATCGCGCGAAGCGTCATCGGCCAGCAGGGTGCCGTCGAGCAGGTGCTCATGGCGCTGTTTGCCAACGGGCACGTGCTGCTCGAGGGCGTCCCCGGCCTCGGCAAGACGCTTCTGGTGAAGGCGCTCGGCTCCGCCCTTGGCCTTGGCTTCGCGCGCATCCAGTGCACGCCCGACCTCATGCCCGCCGATGTGCTGGGCACCCACATCGTCGTCGATGACGAGGGGGGCGGGGGACGCTCGATGCGCTTTCGCCCAGGGCCGATCTTCGCGCAGATCCTGCTCGTGGACGAGATCAACCGTGCGACGCCGAAGAGCCAGTCCGCGCTGCTCGAGGCGATGCAGGAGCGGCGGGTGACCGTGGGCGGAGAGACTCGCGACCTCCCATCGCCGTTCCTGGTGCTCGCCACGCAGAATCCGATCGAGCAGGAGGGCAC
>JBIIIL010000249.1:0-3708 GCA_044234825.1 Phycisphaerales bacterium | reverse complement strand
TGGATCGGCTGGAACCGCGGCAATCCCGCGCAGTTCGCCAAGATCTACCTCGTCAACTTCATGTTCGTGCTGGCGCTGTGCCTCGGCAGCCTGCAGTTCACGCTGATCCAGCACCTCGTGCGCGCAGGCTGGAGCGTGGTGGTGCGCCGCATCGCGGAGTCGATTGCCGCCAACCTCACGTGGATCTGGATCCTGTTCCTGCCGGTGGCGTGGCTCTACTTCCGCAATCCCCACTTCGGCGAGCACGGGCCGTCGGGCCTTGGCCTGGTCTGGCCGTGGGCCGACATGGAGTGGCTGCGCGCGCACGACGCGGCGGAGGCCGCGATCGTGGACAAGAAGGCCGCGTACCTCAACCCCAAGTTCTTCATGATCCGCGCGGTCGCGTACTTCCTGATCTGGGGCGGAGCCGCCGCATGGCTGCTGCGCACCTCGCGCGCGCAGGACGCCTCGGGCGACCCTGCGCTGACCCAGCGGATGGGCAAGTGGGCAGGCCCCCTGATCATCCTGTACGGCGTCTCGATCACCTTCGCCGCCTTCGACTGGATGATGTCGCTCTCGCCGACGTGGTTCAGCACGATGTTCGGCGTCTACTTCTTCTGCTGCGTGTCGACGGCGGGATTCTCGTTCCTGGCGATCGTCGTGCTGAGGATGCAGCGCCTGGGCTACCTGCGCCATGTGGTGACCCCCGAGCACTACCAGGACCTGGGCAAGCTGATCTTCGCCTTCGGCGTGGTGTTCTGGGCCTACATCGCCTACAGCCAGTACATGCTGATCTGGTACGCCAACATCCCCGAGGAGACGACGTTCTTCCTCGCGCGGCAGGTCGGCGGCTGGACGTGGCTGAGCGCCATCCTCCTGGTCGGCCACTTCATGATCCCCTTCGTGCTGCTGATCTCGCGCTGGATCAAGCGCTGGAGGATGACCCTGGCGCTCGGCGCAGCCTGGATGGCCACCTTCGCGTGGCTGGACCTCTGGTACCTGATCATGCCGCCTGTCCCGACCAAGCTGGCGACCTACGATTCGTACTCGGCATTCGCTGAGGCGAACGCCGGGGCATCGACCGGACTCCTCGACCCGCTGCCCTACACGATGCTTGCCGGCATGATGGGCCTGGTCGTCTGGAGCACCGCAGCGCGCCTCTCGCGCGGGTCGGTGCTGTGCCGGCGCGATCCGCGGCTCCCCGAGAGCCTCCGCTTCGAGAACATCTGACACCCGCACCCTTCACGAGCACCCCAAGAGATGGCATCACACGGCACAGAGCATGCGCATGACCAGGGAGGCGACTTCGGCGATCCGGAGGCTGGCGCCACCTGGATCTGGTCGCTCGGCGGCGCGATCGTCTTCACCGCGCTGGTCCTGGTGATCGCGGTCTTCTACTTCCGCGCCGAGGTCAAGGAGTTCGACGCCAAGGTGGTCGACGAGCCCTCGGCCGAGTACCAGGCCCTCAAGGCCAAGCAGCTCGCCAACATCTCCGACTACGGCACCTACACGGTGACCGCAGCCAGCGGCGCCGAGCAGCGCCGCATCCGCGTCCCGGTGAGCCGTGCGATGGAGGTTGTCGTAGCCAATGGCGGCGCTGCCTTTGCGCCCGATGCGTCCGCCCCGGCGCCAGCCGCTGCACCCGCTGCACCCGCCAAGCCCGCCGCGAAGTGATCCGCAGCACCTGAGCGCAAGCCGACGCCGATCAGACCCTCCCAGCCACGCACCGACGAGACCCCATGAACCTCCGACTCGCCAATCTCGCACCGCTCGCCGCCGCACTGGCACTGGCCTGTGCGGGCGCGCGCGCGTCTGCGCAGATGGGGCTGCCCCCGCATGCGCCGGGCGAGGCGCCGGTGGCGGCGGACGGCGTTCCCGAGGAGGTCCAGGGCGTCGACATCGCCGAGCAGCTCGGCACCACCGTGCCGCTCGATGCCAAGTTCCGGGACGACAGCGGCGCCGAGGTCACGCTCCGCGACGTGATGCGCAGCGACCGCCCCACGATGCTGCACCTGGGCTACTTCAGGTGCCCCATGCTGTGCACGCTGGTGCTCAACGAGGCGTTCCGCTCGCTCCGTAACGTCGACTGGACTCCGGGCAAGGACTTCCAGCTCATCAGCATCAGCGTCAACCCCGGCGAGACGCCGGAGCTCGCGAAGGCGAAGAAGATCGGCTACCTCGCGGAGTACGACCGCACCGGCGTCGAGCCGGGCGTGCGCTTCCTGACCGGATCCCAGGAGAGCATCGACGCGATCTGCGAGGCCACCGGGTTCCGCTACCGCAAGCAGCCCGATGGCGAGTACTCGCACCCGGCGACGCTGATCATGATCGCGCCCGACGGCCGGATCGTGCGCTACCTCTACGGCGTGAAGTTCGAGCCCGCGACCGTGCGCATGGCCCTGCTCGAGGCGAGCGAGGGCACGATCGGGACGCCGCTCGACCGCTTCATCCTCTGGTGCCACCAGTTCGACCCCACGTCGAAGGGCTACGTGCTCTTCGCGTTCCGGATGGTCCAGATCGCCGGACTGTGCACGATCGTCCTGCTCGCCACGGGAATCCTGTGGATGCTGCGGCGCGAATCCCGCATCAGGGCCGCCGCGCGGCCGAACACCAACTCATGACGAGCCCCCAATGATGTCCATGCACCACATCCTTGCCCAACTCGCGCCGGCGACGGCTGCCCAGGCCGCGGCGCCCGCCGCGTCTCCCGCCGGCAACCCCATGCCCGAAGGGACCATCCCGCCTGACTTCTGGATGCCGGTCGGCGCATCGACGATCGCCGGCTCGGTCGACCAGATGCTCGCGGTCATCAACTGGATCTGCTACTTCTTCTTCGCGCTCGTCGTGGTGCTGATGGCCTACTTCGCCTGGAAGTACCGGGTGCGGAGCAACTCGCACCGCTTCCGCATGGATGGCCCGGTGCACAACACCCCGCTGGAGATCACGTGGACGATCATCCCGCTGCTGCTGTGCGTCGTGATCTTCTTCATGGGATTCCGCGGCTACCTCGACTTCACGCAGCCGCCCAAGAACAGCTACGACATCGATGTGACCGCCGTGAAGTGGGCGTGGACCTTCAAGTACCCCAACGGCGCGCAGAGCGATGACCTGTACGTGCCTGCAGGCCGGCCCGTCCGCCTGGTGATGCGCTCGAGCGACGTGCTGCACTCCCTCTACATCCCGGCGTTCCGCGTCAAGCGCGATGTGGTGCCGGGCCGCTACAGCCACCTGTGGTTCCAGTCCGACGCCATCACCGGCATGGACCACGGGTACCACCTCTTCTGCACCGAGTACTGCGGCACCGGCCACTCCAACATGAACCGCCGCGTCTACGTGCTTGGCGAGACCGAGTTCAACGAGTGGCTCGAGAAGCAGGCGCGCTGGATCGACGACATCCCCGAGGAGGAGCTGTACTTCAAGGCCGGCCCGAAGATCTACGCGCGGTGCTCGCAGTGCCACTCCATCGACGGCTCGATGGGCACCGGCCCGAGCTGGAAGGGACTCTGGGAGAAGGTCTCCGGCGGCGCCGGCAGCGACCAGAAGTTTGCCGACGGCAAGAGCTACCGCGACCTCATCGGGCCAGGCAAGGAGTACGCCACGCCTGAGGACTACATCCGCGACTCCATCTACAACCCAGGCAAGCACCTGGTGGGCGGCTACGGCAACGTGATGCCCACCTTCAAGGGACAGCTGAACGACCGCATGACCGACGCGGTGATCGGCATGCTC
>JBIIIL010000042.1:0-13834 GCA_044234825.1 Phycisphaerales bacterium | reverse complement strand
GCGCTGCCGCTGGAGGAGATTGCCTCCGATCCGGCGCTCGCGTCCGTTGCGGCGTCCCGCGATCGCGTGTCAGGCGTCACTGGAGTCCAGGGATCCGGCGCGAGCGTGGTGGCGGCGGCGCTCGCCGCGCGCGCGGATGCGCCGCGCATGATGCTGCTCGTCACGGCGCACCTCGATGAGGCTGATGATGCCTTCACGACGCTTGCCGGGCTTGGAGCCGATGTGGCGATGCTTCCTGCGCTTGAGCAGGCCTCGGGCGAATCCGCGGCCGCATCGAGCCAGTACGCCGACCGGATTGCGCTCGTCCGGCAGCTGACTGCGGGGGGACCGGACCTCCCCCGCGTGATCGTGGCGCCTGCGGTGGCGCTGATGCAGGGCGTGCCGGCCGCGGCCGACATGGATGCCACGATGCGGTCGCTCGTGAGGGGTGCGCGGGACTCGGTCACCGGGCTCTTGGGATGGCTTGCGGCCGCCGGATACGAGCGAGTGCAGGCCGTGGAGTCGCCAGGCGACTTTGCGGTGCGCGGCGGGCTGGTCGACATCTTTCCGGCAGGCACGGCGACGCCAGTGCGGATCGACTTCTTCGGTGACGAGATCGAGCGCATCCAGGAGGTCGACTTGGCGACGCAGGCCAGCGACCGGTCGATCGATCGCGTGGATGTCGTGCGCGCCACGGGCGAGGCGCTCGATGACCGGTGCGTGAGCGTGGCGGGGCTCCTTCCGGAGGGCACCGTGGCCCTGCTGGCGGAAATGACGGAGATCGCCGAGCAGTCGCGTGGATACGAGGAGCGCCTGCTGGACGGCCGTGGCGTGTGGCCGCTGCGCGATGTGCTCGCCGAGCTCCAGCGGCGGGGGCGCATCGTCGAGATGTCTGCGGTCGCCACGTCAAGCGCCGGTGCGTGCGCGCTCCCCATGCGCCCGCTGCCTCACTTCCCGGAGGATGTGCGTGCGGGGATCGCGGACGCGGTTGCGCTGTCCGATTCGGGACGCGTGCTGGTGCTGTGCGACACGCCCGGGGAGCGCATGCGTGCGCAGGAGCTTGTCGATGCGGCACTCGGCACGGGCGCCCACGCGGCTGCCGGCAGTCGCGTCGGCGTGATTGAGGCGCACTTGAGGGAGGGATTCGTGTGGGAGGGTCCGGGCGGCCCGGTTGCGCTCATCCCGATGCACCAGATCCTCCACCGCCATGGCGCGCGCAGGCGCGCGCGGGGCGCGCCTCGGGGCCTCCCGGGCGCGCGTGCGCGCGAGGCGTTCCTGCAGATCGAGCCCGGGGACTTTGTCGTGCACCGCGACCACGGCATCGCGAAGTACATCAGGCTGCGTGCGGCCGATGGCGGGACCGAGGGGGAGGAGTTCCTGGAGCTGCAGTACGAGGGCGGCGCGTCGCTGCTCGTGCCTGCGTCGAAGGTCGTGCTGGTGCAGCGCTACGTGGGCGCCGGCGGCCCGAAGCCGCAGCTGTCGACGCTCGGCGGCAAGCGGTGGAAGCGCGTCAAGGCGGATGTCGAGGAGGCGATCAAGGACCTCGCTGGCGAGCTCCTTCGTGTGCAGGCCGTGCGTGAGTCGGTGTCCGGCATCGCGTATCCCGCGGACTCGCAGTGGCAGGCGGAGTTCGAGGCCGAGTTCCCCTTCGAGGAGACGCCAGACCAGGCTGCGGCGATCGTCGCGGCGAAGCGCGACATGGAGCGCGCGCGCCCGATGGACCGCCTGGTGTGCGGCGACGTGGGATTCGGCAAGACCGAGGTCGCGCTGCGCGCCGCGTTCAAGGCGGTCGACTCGGGGCGTCAGGTCGCGGTGCTGGTGCCGACGACCGTGCTCGCCGAGCAGCACGAGCGCACCTTCCGCGAGCGCATGCGCGCCTACCCGTTCCGCATCGAGAGCGTCAGCCGGTTCAAGGGGGATGCGGCATCGAGGCGGATCCTTCAGGAGGTGGCGGCGGGGCAGGTGGACATCGTGATCGGCACCCACAGGCTCCTCTCGGGCGATGTCGCCTTCAAGGACCTTGGCCTTGTCGTGATCGACGAGGAGCAGCGCTTCGGCGTCGAGCACAAGCAGCGGCTGCTCGAGTTCCGCCTCACGGCCGACGTGCTGACGCTCTCCGCGACGCCCATCCCGCGCACGCTGCACATGGCGATGCTGGGGCTGCGCGACATCTCGAGCCTCACGACGCCGCCGCCGGACCGGCGCGCGATCGTCACGGAGGTGATCCCGTGGAATCCGGGAAGGCTCGCGGCTGCGATCGCGAGGGAGCTCTCGCGCGAGGGCCAGGTCTTCTACGTCCACAACCGGGTGCACGACATGGACGAGGTCGAGCGCGAGGTGCGGCAGCTGGCGCCCGGCGCGCGCATCGTGGTCGGGCACGGCCAGATGTCGGGCGCCGAGCTCGAGGACGTGATGGTGCGCTTCATGCGCGGCGATGCGGACATCCTCCTGTCGACCACGATCATCGAGAGCGGCATCGACATCCCGCGCGCCAACACGATGATCATCGATGACGCGAACATGTTCGGGCTCTCGGAGCTGCACCAGCTGCGCGGCCGCGTCGGGCGCTCGATGCACCGCGCGTACTGCTACATGCTGCTGCCGCGCGACCGGCCCGTGACGCCCGAGGCGATGAAGCGGCTGCGGGCCATCGAGGACTACTCGATGCTCGGCGCGGGATTCAAGATCGCGGTGCGCGACCTCGAGATCCGCGGCGCAGGCAACATCCTGGGCTCCGAGCAGTCGGGGCACATCGCGGCGGTGGGCTACGAGATGTACTGCGAGCTGCTCGAGCAGGCTGTGGCGGGCATGCGCAAGGAGGTGCGCCATGCGCCGATCGACACTCCGGTCGAGATCGGGCTCGCGGGGGGGATTCCGCGCGCGTGGATCCCCAGCGACCGGCGCCGGCTCGAGGCGCACCGCCGCATTGGCGGGGCGGCCACGCTCGGGGAGCTGGCGCAGGTGCGCTCGGACCTCGCCGGCGCCTACGGAGAGCCGCCGCCGCCCGTGGACGAGCTGCTGCTCCACGCCGAGCTGCGCGTGCGCGCCACGCTCTGCGGCGTGCGCAGCATCCAACGCAAGGATCCGGACGTGATCTTCCGCACGACCGACGCAGGCTCGCTCGCGCGCATGATGCGCGGCGTGCAGGGCTCCGTCCGGGTGATCTCCGACAGCGAGGTCGCCGCAGCGGGTGACTCCGGCGCGGAGACCTTGCGAGAGGTGTTCTGGCGTCCCCCGGGCGCGCTCCTCAAGAGCGGCGCGCTGGCCGGCATGCTGCAGCGGAGGCTGGTGCCCGAGGCCCCCGCGTCAGGGACGGGGTAGCCGGCGCGCACGGTCCAGCGAGGCCGCTCAGGCGCGGCCGCTGCGCTTCTTGAGGAACTCGACCTCGAGGTAGCGGGCGACGTAGTCGAGGATGCTCGACGCCTCGGGAATCTCGGGATTCGAGGTGGGCCCCATCGGCTCGAAGCGCATGCCGCGGAAGCGGGCCACCGCCTCCTGGATGGACAGGCCGTGCTGGATCGCGAGGCTGAAGGCGCGGCAGAAGCCTTGGATGAGGCCCGACAGCGTCGAGCCCTCCTTGCTCATCTTGATGAAGACCTCGCCCGGCCGACCGTCCTCGAAGAGGCCGATCGTCAGGTAGCCCTCGTGGCCGTTGATCTGGAACTTGTGGGTCAGCGAGAGCCGGGTCTCGGGGAGGACCTCTCGTCGGAGCGACAGCGTTGCCATGTCATCCATTCCTTCGTCATCCCGCGCATCCGTGCGGGAGGGGGCATTCACGTTCCTGCGCGGGAGGCCAGCGCCTCCCTCCACGCAATCCGTCGCATCATCTGATCGGTTCGCGTCCATGCAGAACTCCAGAAAGGGGAGCGGGAGACTTGCCGGCCCGTGACCGCCGCCGGACCCTGACTTTACTCCGCGTCGGCGGCCTTGGGCTTGCCCTTGGAGGCACGGGGCTTGCGGGCCTTGGCCTCGACGCCATCAGCCTCCGCACCGGCATCGCCCGAGCCCTCGTCAGTCGAGTCCTTGGCGGTCTCGGCGGCCGGCGCCTCGGGCGCGGCGATGTCGAGCACGCGGTCGGCATTGACGTGGACATGGATGTCGGTCTTGAGGTCGCGATCGAACTGGATCGTGCAGACCCAGGCGCCGATGCGGCGGATCGGGTTCGACAGGCGGACGGCCCGCATGTCGACCGCATAGCCCTGCGCGGTGAGCTCGTCGGCGATGTCGCGCTGGGTGACCGCGCCGTAGAGCTGGCCCTGGTCGTTGCAGCTTCGGACGAGCACCAGCTTCATCTCGGCCAGCTTCTCGATCAGCGCCTCGCGGTCGGCGCGCATCTGGGCCTGCTTCGCAAGCGCTGCCGCGCGGGCTTCCTTGAGCGACTCGATCTTCTCAGGCGTGGGCTTCTCGGCCAGGAGCATCGGAAGCAGGTAGTTCCGCGCGTAGCCGGGCCGCACCTTCACAACATCGCCGACGATGCCGAGGTGCTCGATGGAGTCGAGAAGCAGGAGTTCAACGTTCTTGTGGGCCATGGCCGCTGTCCTTCCAGGGGAGGGGAGTTAGGAGTCCGCCACGCTCCAGCGTGCTGTCGGCGCGCCACAGTGGGCGCCGGGCGGTGGGTTGTGCGTCGCGGGGACTCCGCGCTGAGCCGCGTATTGTGGCCGCTCTCTCCAGCGAGCGCAAGTGCCTTTGGGAACTCGGGATGCGCCCCCGTAGGCTGCGCAGCGATGAATTCCTGGACCCAGATGGCTCGCCTGGCAGCCCTCGGAGCGATGGCGGCGGCCGCCGGGTGCGGCAGCGCCCTACCCGCTGGAGCCGTTGACGGGGGCGGGGGATGCCTCACTGCCGTTGGCACCTTCAACATCCGGCTCGACACCGCATCCGATGGCGACAACGCGTGGCCCCACCGGATCGGGATGGTGGCGTCCGTGCTCGGCAGCGCTGAGATCTGGGGCATCCAGGAGGCCCTCCCGCACCAGGTGGAGGAGCTGCTGCGCCAGCGTCCCGACATGGTTGCCGTGTGGAGGACCCGTGACGCCGATCCGACGCGAGACGAGGCATGCCCGATCCTCTTCGATCGGCGCATCTGGGCATGCGATCCGGATGAGCACGGCACCTTCTGGCTGTCTGAGGATCCGCATACGCCGGGATCGAGGTCGTGGGACGCGGCGCTGCCCCGAATCTGCACGTATGCGAGGCTGGTCCGGCGCGGACAGGATCAGGCCGCGGTCTACGTGTTCAACGTCCACCTTGACCACCGCGGCGCCGTCGCGCGCCACGAGTCGGCGCGGATGCTGAGGGCGCGCATCGTTGCGCGTGCCCATCCGGACCCGGTCATTGTCGTCGGCGACTTCAACGCAGGACCCGGCAGCGCGCCGCTCGCCGCGCTGCTCGCGGACGACCCTTCTGCGGCGGCTCCGCTCCTGCGCGACGCGTGGCGTGCCGCGAATCCCTCGGCTCCCGAGCAGGGCACGTTCAGCGGATGGTCTCCGAACGTCGACGGACCGCGCATCGACTTCGTGCTCTGCTCGCCGGATGTGCGCGTCACGTCGGCATCGATCGATGCCGCACAGCAGCAGGGCAGGTGGCCGAGCGACCACCTGCCCGTGACTGCGCGACTGCAGATTCAGCCCTGCCCGTGAGGGCTCAGAAGGGGATGTCCTCGTCCGGCGTGGGCACGTGCTCCTCCGAGGACGCGCGCTCGCCGCCACGTGAGCTCCGAGTGCCCGCGCTCGCCGGCCGGCGCGACTCGCTGCCGTCTCCGCCGCCGCCGCCACCGCTTCCGGGTCCGCCGATGAACTGGAAGTTCTCGACAACCACGTAGAGCTTGGACCGCTTCTGTCCCTGCTGGTCCTCCCACTCGTCGAGCTTGAGGCGTCCCTCGATGAACACAGGCCTGCCCTTGGACAGGTACTGCTTCATCACCTCGGCCTGCCGGCCCCAGGCCTCGCAGTCGACGTAGGTGGTCTCCTCACGCTCCTCGTTGTCCTTCGTCCGGTAGCGGCGGTTCACCGCCAGCCTCACCGTCGCCACCGACTGGTTGCCGGCGGTGCTGCGCAGATCCACGTCCTTGGTCAGGTTCCCCATCAGGAACACGCGATTGAAATTTGCCATAACGGCCTCCTTGCTCGCCCGATCCTAACGGTCGCCCACGGCCCACCCCCGCGTTCGCCCGGTTTTTCCGACGGGTTTTCCACCGAGTCCGAACCCCCAAAGGACAGCGCCGGGCGGATTGGGGGCCGCCCGGGCGCTTCTGGGTGTCCGTGGGGACGGAGGTCGCCTGCGGCGACCGCCCTCCTGCTCAGGGGGTCGCCCGGGACGGGCGTGCCCCGCACCGGGCGTCAGCGCTCACTCCTCGGTCATCATGGACATGGACGGCGCGTCCATGCCCTCGCCGCCCTCGGTGCCCTCTGGCGCGCGGCGCAGCTTCGCCTCCATGGCGAGCTTGGCCTGGCCCTCGGCATCCTGCATCTGCTCCACCGTCAGGTGATCGGCGCGCATGATGAGGAAGCGCAGCAGCTTCTCGGAGAGGTTGAAGTCGCGCTCCATCGCGGGGATCGACTGCGCGTCGGCGGTGAAGAAGCACAGGAAGTAGACGCCTCGCTTGTTGCCGCGGATGTCGTAGGCGAGCCTGCGCTCGTCCCACTTGGTCATGCTGACGATCGTGCCGCCGTGGCGCGTGATCGCGTCGGTGATGTGGCTCGATGCGGCGGCGAGGTCCGCGGTGACGGACTGGGGGAAGAGGAACATGGACTCGTACTGGCGAACGTTGGTGGTGGTAGCAGTCATGGTGATTGTCACTCCTGTGTGAATGGTCCTTGAATCTTGGGCTTGGCTGGGCGGCACGTGCCGCGTGTCATCGTTGCTGGGACTGGCCCGACGCATCCTGCGCGCGAGCCGCGGTGTCCGCGCCGGGCTCGCCCGTGCGCACCTTGGTGTTGAAGCGGTTCATGGCTGGCGCGAGGCCTTCGCGGCACCAGGTCTCCGCGCAGGCGACAGCCTGCTCGATCGCCGCATCGACCAGCGGCTGCTGCTCTGGGGTGGGCACGCCCAGCACGTAGTCGACCTGCGGGATGCGGGCGATCCGGTCGATGCCGATCCGCAGCCGAGGCCACGCGCTGCCGCCGAGCTTCTGCGCGATGTCCGCGAGGCCGTTGTGCCCGCCGGGCCCGCCCTCGCCGCGCAGCCGGATCTGGCCGCATGGGAGGTCGAGGTCGTCGGTGATCACCAGCACGTCCTGCGCAGGATCGAGCTTGTGGAAGCGCACAGCCTCCGACACGGCCTGTCCCGAGCGGTTCATGTAGGTGAGCGGCTTGAGCAGCAGCGCACGCTCGCCGCCAACCGTCGCCTCGAGAAGCAGCCCGGAGAACTTGCTCCGGGCTGCACCCGCAGCGGGGTCCGCGCAGCGGCGCGCGAGGCGGTCGATCGCCTCGAACCCGACATTGTGCCGGGTGCGCGCGTACTCGGGCCCGGGGTTGCCCAGTCCGACGAGCAGCTTCATGCCGATGCGGCTCCCGGGCCGCATGCGCGGCCCGCGATGGCGTCGAGCGGGGATGTGCGGTCGTGGCCGGTCACTTCTTCTCCGCGGCCCCGCCCTCGGCTCCCGCTTCCTTCTTGGCCGTGAGCACCTCGGGCTCCGCAGCCGCGGTGGTGGCTGCAGCCTCGCCCTCGGCCTCCTCGGCGATGGTGACGACGCGCGCGACCGCGTAGTGCGGGTCGGTGACGGCGATGACGCCGGCAGGCAGCTTGACCTGCGCGACGGTCATCACGTCGCCCTCCATCTGGCTCATGTCGATGCGGATGCCCTCGGGGATGTCGCGCACCTTGCACTCGACCTCAAGCTGCTGCACGTCGTGCGTGAGCACGGCGCCGGGGCGCTTGGCGGCCTCGGGCTGGCCGATGAAGGTCAGCGCCACGGAGACGCGCACGGTCTCCTCGAGGTTCACGCGGGTGAGGTCGACGTGGATCACGTCGTCGCCCATCCAGCCGTACTGCAGCTCCTTCACGAGGCACGTCTCTGACGAGCCGCCGACGCGGAGCTCGATGACGTGCGTGCCGTGCTTGACGGCCGAGACGATCGACTTGGCGTCAAGGCTGACGGACGTCGGCTGCGTGCCGTGGCCGTAGATGACCGCGGGCAGGCGGCCAGCCTGGCGCAGGCGCTTGGAGTAGCGGGTGCCGACGCGGTCACGCGGCTCGGCGTCGATGACGGGAACGTTCTTTGCCATGGTGTGTGTCTCCTCTGTCTCTGTGGGGTCTCTGGAGTCTGGATAGGTCGCCTCAGCGCTTCACGCCCAGTCCTGTGCGGAAGAGCGCCGAGACGGAACGGTCATGGTGGATGCAGTGGATGGCCTCGCCAAGCAGCGACGCCACCGACAGCGTGACGTGCTTGGGCGCGAGCGGCGCGATGCGCGGGCTCGAAGGGATCGTGTCGCAGGTGACCACGCTGCGGATGGGGCTCTCGAGCAGCCGCTCCACCGCGAGCCCGACAAGCAGGCCGTGGGTGCACGCCACGTGCACGGTCCGGGCGCCGTGGTCCATCACCACGCGCGCCGCCTCGCAGACGGTGCCTGCGGTCGAGATCATGTCGTCGAACATGAGCACCGTGGTGCCCTCGACGGAGCCGATCAGGTTCTTGACCGCGACCTTGGTGCCCGACTGCCTGCGCTTGTCGATGATCGCGAGGTCAGCGCCGAGCAGGTTCGCGTACATGTTGGCGACCTTCACGTTGCCGACGTCGGGCGACACGATGGTGAGCTCGCCGAGGTCGCCGCGGATCGCCTGGAAGTGCTCGGAGATGACCGGCCCCGCGGTCAGGTGGTCGACGGGAATGTCGAAGAACCCCTGGATCTGCGCGGCGTGCAGGTCCATGCACAGCACGCGGTCCGCGCCTGCCGTGGTGATGAGGTTGGCGACGAGCTTCGCCGTGATCGGCACCCGGCCCTCGTCCTTGCGGTCCTGGCGCGCGTAGCCGAAGTAGGGGATCACCGCCGTGATGCGGCGCGCGCTCGCGCGGCGGAGGCAGTCGATCCACACCAGCAGCTCGACCAGGTTGGAGTTGACGGGCTCGCTCGTCGACTGCACCACGAAGCAGTCGCGTCCGCGCACGTCCTCGTCGAGCTTCACCATGATCTCGCCGTCGGGGAAGAGCGTGGTCTGCGCGAGCCCAAGCGGCAGCTCGAGGTGGTCGCACATGCGCTGCGCGAGGTCGCGGCCGGCCGTGCCGGCGAAGATCTTCAGGCTTTCCCTGTCTGCGGCGCTCATCGTGCGGTCTCCAGGGTGGCGGTGCGCGCGCGGAGGATCGACTCGACCTCCGCGAGCTGCTGGGGCGTGTTGACCGAGAGGACTTCCGACGCCGGCACCGCATCCACGACGTGCACCGTGCGCCCCGCAGCGCGCAGCAGGCCGAAGACGTCGGTGATGTAGTACTCGCCGTTGGCGTTGCGGTTGTCGACGCGCGAGAGCGTGCCGAAGAGCGCGCCGTGCGCGAAGCAGTAGTAGCTGGGGTTGATCTCGCGGATCGCCAGCTGCGCCGGCGTGCAGTCCTTCTGCTCCACGATCGCGGCGAAGCGGCCCGCGGCATCGCGCTGGATGCGGCCGTAGCCCGTCGCATCCGGGATCACGCTGGTCGCCATGGTGGCCTCCGCGCGCGCGCTGCGGTGCGCATCGATCAGCCGCTGCAGCGTGGCGGCGGTGATGAGCGGCCCGTCGCCGCAGAGCGCCAGCACCTCGTCCGAGGGCGCAAGCGCCGCAAGCGCTGTGCGCGCCTGGTCGACCGCGTGCCCGGTGCCGAGCTGCTGCGCCTGCGTCACGAACTCGACCGGAAGGCCCGTGCCCGCGAAGTGCGCCCGCACGACATCGGCGCCATGGCCCACGACGAGGATGATGCGAGGCACGCCAACGCCCATGCACGCCTCGACGACCCAGTGGACGAGGGGCTTGCCGAGCGCGCGGTGCATCACCTTCGGCAGGTCGCTGTTCATGCGAGTGCCCTTGCCCGCCGCAAGGATCACGGCGGCTGCCGGGCAGCGCGCGCGCGGGGCGTGGTTGTGCGGGGTGGTGCTCATCGGCGGGGATGCTCGTCGCGCCGCACCAGCCGATTGCGCTTGAGGGGATCCGGAACTGGCCCGCCTAGATTCGAACTAGGACTAAGAGGACCAAAACCTCCTGTGCTACCGTTACACCACGGGCCAATCAGTTCCTGGACCGAACCAATCGTAGCCGTGGGGCGCGCACCAGCAGGTGCGTGCCCGGGAGCGTCGGCAATCGCTGCGTGCGGAATGTCGGGTGGCGCAGTGTCGCGCCTTGGGGGTCTCGCAGGCGCCTGAGATCCGCTCAGGCCCGGTCCTGCGAGGACTCGCAGGAAGGTGGAACGCTCGACGCGGGGTCGGGCGCCCCACGTGGGGACCCTTGCCGCGGCTTCCCCAACAGGGCGGGAGCACCGCACGGCCGCGCCGCGATGCCCCATGCGGCGCCAGGCGGGGGAGTGATCCACCCATCGCTGTCACCGACGGCCCCCTGGTGTGGGGAGTCGAAAAGTGTACTGCACGGCGTACCTTGCGTCCATGCCATCCGCTGCCGAATCGCACGTGATCCGCGTCCTGAACCCCGCAACGGGTGCTGTGGTGGGGCAGGTGCCAGTTACGGGTCCTCAGGGCGTTGGTCTTGCGGTTCAGCGGGCCCGCAGGGCACAGCCGTCCTGGGCCGGCATCCCGCTGGCCGAGCGTGGGCGCATCCTCGCATCCGCCGCATCGGCCCTCAAGGAGGCCGCGACGGAGATCGGCACCCTCGCTTCGCAGGAGATGGGCAAGCCGCTCCGCGAGGCGATCGGCGAGGCGACGTGGGCTGCCGACTCGCTCGCGCAGGAGATCGACTCGATCGTGGAGGCGCTGAAGCCGGAGGTGATCGACGACGGGCGAGTGCGCAGCGAGCTGCGCTTCGATCCGCTCGGCGTCGCCGCGTGCATCTCGCCGTGGAACTTTCCCGTGCTGATGCCTCAGCAGATCGTGCTGCCGTCGCTCCTTGCCGGCAACGCCGTCGTGCTCAAGCCCAGCGAGAAGAGCCCGCTCTGCGCGCAGGCGTGGGCCGCCCGAATCGGCGCGGTGCTGCCGACCGACGCGCTGCAGGTGGTGTTTGGCGATGGCGTGGAGGGTCGTGCGCTGGTGGATGCGGAGGTCAACCTGATCGCCTTCGTCGGGAGCCGCGCGACCGGCGAGGACATCATGCGCCGCGCCGCAGGAGGCCTGAAGCGGCTCGTGCTCGAGCTCGGCGGCAAGGACCCGCTGATCGTGCTGCCTGGCGCGGATCTTGACAGCGCGGCTGCATTCGCGACCCGCAATTCGTTCCGCAACGCGGGCCAGGTCTGCGTGTCGACCGAGCGCATCTACGTGCACCGGGACGTGGCCGACGAGTTCCTCGCGCGGTTCCGCGACCGCGCGTCGAGGCTGGTGCAGGGTGACGGGGCCCGCGATGGCGTGGATGTCGGACCCATGGTCGATGCCGCGCAGAAGCGTCACGTCGTGTCGCAGGTCCGCGATGCCGTCGCGCACGGGGCGCGGGCCATCCTCGGCGGCGAGGAGGGGCAGGGCAACTTCGTGCCGCCCACAATCCTGGTCGACGTCGACCACTCCATGGCGCTGATGCGGGAAGAGACCTTCGGCCCTGTGGTGGGGGTGATGGTCGTCCGCGACGCGAATGAGGCGGTGAGGCTGGCCAATGACACGCCCTACGGCCTGGGTGCTGCAGTGTTCGGTGCGGAGGCCGAGGCTGCCGACGTCGCATCGCGACTGACCGCAGGGATGGTCGGCATCAATCAGGGCTGCGGAGGTTCCCGTGGCACGCCCTGGGTGGGCGCGCGGCAGTCGGGCTTCGGCTACCACTCCGGCCGCGAGGGCCACCGCCAGTTCGCGCAGGTGCGGGTGCTGTCGCGTCCTGTGCGGCGCGCGGCCTCCGCCGCGGCCGGCTGATCGGGCTGGCGTCAGCACATGCACCGCGAGCGCCCCTTCATCCCCGTCGATGCGCTGCTTGAGGCGTACCGGTCAGGCTGGTTTCCGATGGCCGACGCAGGGACCGGCGAGGTCGCCTTCTACACGGTTGGCATCAGGTGCGTCATCCCGCTCGACGAGCGATTCCGCGTGTCAGATTCGCTCGCACGGCGCGTCCGCAGCGGGCGCTTCGAGATCCGCATCGACTCCGAGTTCGCCCAGGTGATCCGGATGTGCGCGACCGAGCGGGCCGACGGCGGCACCTGGATCGACGAGACCATCATCCGGAGCTTCGAGCGACTGCACGATGCCGGTCACGCGCACTCGGTCGAGGCGTGGCGCGGCGGGCAGCTTGTCGGGGGGCTCTACGGCGTGGCGATCGGCGGCGCGTTCTTCGGCGAGAGCATGTTCAGCCTGCCGCAGCGCGGCGGCACGGACGCGAGCAAGGTGGCCCTTGTGCATCTCGTGCACCGCCTCCGCGCGCGCGGGTTCTCGCTGCTCGACTCGCAGTACTCGAACCCGCACATCATGCGCTTTGGCGCGCAGGAGATTCCCGAGTCGGAGTACCTGGAGCGGCTTGCGGCAGCCACTGGCTCTCCCGCGTCATTTTGCGGATGACGCCGGGGCCTGCTGCGCGCCGGGCGGCTCCTTGCCCCGAGCCCTGATCGAATCCCGGATGAACGCGGGCATGCCCTTGGGGTCGGGGAGCACGCCGCCCATGTCCGCGACGGCGTCCGCTGCCGACTGGGACCAGAGATAGCGCGCCCACTCCTCGACCAGCGGAGGGAGCCGGCCGGAGGCGTCAGTCAGCGCGACGAGGTTCAGCGGCGTGACCATCGGGTACTCGCGGCGGAAGATCGTCCAGAACGTCGGCGCCACGGCGGGCCCGTCCGCGGACATCTGCACGGGCACCATGCGGGCGCGCGGCTGCTGGTTGATGAAGGACGCGACGCCGATGGCGTTCGGGTACGCGCAGCACGCATTGACGACGGCAGACGGGGTCGGCTGCACGTAGCACATGCTCGTCTGGAAGCGCTCGCCGGGCATGACCTGCCGGATGAACTCCTGCATGGTGCCGTGCTTGGGGGCGAGCACATACAGGGTCACCCATGCGCCGCCGAGCGGCAGCGACGGATCGATGTCGCTCCAGCGCATCACCATCGTGTCGCTCAGCGCATGCGTCAGCGCGAAGATCCCGTTCAGCTGGGTGCGGTTGAGCGACTTCACCGGGTTGTCCGCGTTCACGAAGACGCAGACGGCATCGACACCGACCGGGATCACCGCCACCCGCTTGCCCGTGGCCTTCTCGAGCGCCGCGATCTCGTCGGCGGCCAGGTCCCGCGACACGGACGCGAGGTCGCACCGGCCTGCCTGCAGCGCCTCGAGGCCGCGCGAGCTTCCGCCCTGGTTGACCGCGATGCGCACGTCGGGGTAGAGCTCGCCGAAGTCCTCGGCGAGGGCCGACAGCATGCGCGACATGGTGGTGCTTCCGGTCACCGTCAGCGTCCCCGACAGCGGCTCGGCGCGCACGGAGTACTCGGGGAAGCTCGACACGAGCGCGTCAATCGCCGTCTCGCGAGTGTTGCTGCCGTCGGAAATCGGCGTGCGGGTGGTGGGCAGCGGCATCGTGGACTGCGACAGCGCCGCGGCAAGTGCAAGTGCAACCAGTGTGTGCATCGGTCAGCTCCGTGTGGCAGTGCGGCGGCGCATCAGCAGTGCGATCGCCGCCACGAGCGCAGCGAGCAGCGCGCCCAGCTTGATGAAGATCCCGTTGACGACTTCGCTGGTCGCCTTCTGGACCTCCTGGATACGCATCTGTATGAGGTCCTCGACGGGCTTCAGGCGCCCAGCGAGCTTCTGCTCGTCGGTCAGGG